>CAJXIK010000014.1 GCA_913054445.1 uncultured Bermanella sp. | reverse complement strand
CATTGTCCTTATAAGTGCCATCCATGGCACGACCATGCTTCAAAGACCCCAAACTAAAACTGCACCATTCCAAGCTCAAACTTTACAGCCTGAGGGGTCTCAATAATTGAAACATTGGTCAGGCAGGTTTCACAGGTTGAGCGGCCCTTATTTTAAAGCTGTTACCCTGAGCTAATCGCACTTCATTTGTCGTTAAGTTCTTCTTCAAACTGGTTAATGTCTGCGCATATTAGCCTGCACAGCGCCATAAGCTCTGTGAGCCTGCGTATCTCCGCTAGATGAATCTGCAATTGGGCCGGCGAATCTTGCGATCGTTTGGCGGCGGCTAGGTATTCCTGCGCGGCTGTCAGGTGTCGCCGATATTTGTTCATGCGGCTTTCATAGGCGGGCAAGAATCGCTTCATCACAGTTTCCAGGCGAGCACTAGGGTGGTGATACCAGGGGCCATGTAGTTGTACGAGAGGCTGGATTTCTTGTATTCGAAGGTGATGCCAACCATAGGAATGGGCAACAGCTTCTTGCTCATGCTGAGGCTGGCCATCTGCATGATGAGAGCAGGGCGGTAGCCGTAGGTTAGGTTTAAGCCGGTTTCAAATATTACGCTGTCTGTGACTGGGTACCTGAGCAGGCCTAATAGGCAGTGGGTCCTTTCATAAAAACTGTTCTTAAAGGTGCAGGCACCTAGGCTATAGCCCGGCGCGGTGTACATGTAGCCCATTAATTTACTGGCTTTTGGCCCCCCTTGATTGAGCGGGCGTATTTCTTGGTGGCGTCGGCTACTGGCACGGTAATCCTCATATTGCTTGTAGCCGTAATGGTCAGAATACAGGCCCACAAACACTCTGTGTTCGGCCAAGGACGGAACACTTAATAGCATGCAACACAGAGCCAGCAGTGATTTCATGTAAGCCTCTGGAGTCGGTTATTGTGGGAATCTAGGGCGCACTAGGCACGGTTTTCGGCATACAAGGCATTGAAATGATCTCATGTAAGCCTCTGGGGTCGGGGAACGAGGTAAATCAGCGCTAGGCACGGTTTTCAGCATACAAGGCATTGAAGTCCTGAATGGGCAGGGCGCGGCTAAAGTGAAAGCCTTGGCAGAAGTCACAGTTCAACCTCCCCAGCAAAACCCTAGCAGCCTCCGATTCTACCCCTTCGGCCACGACTTTTAGGCCGAGGCCATGGGCCAGTTGAATGGTGGTGGCCACCAGCGTCTGATTTTGCGGCTCGTGCTCAAGGTTGAAAATAAATGCCTTGTCGATCTTGAGTTCACTGGCGGGCAGCTGAGTGAGGTAGGCGAGGTTGCTGTAGCCAGTGCCAAAGTCGTCTATGGCGATGTGAAACCCCAGCTCTCTTAGCCCCCATAAATTCTGCATGGCGTGCTGAGTGTCGGTCATCATCTGTGATTCGGTGACCTCCAGAATCATGTTGTTTGCTAGCGTTAGGTTGTCAGCAAACAACTCATGGAGAGCGGATACAAACTTATTATCTTGTAAATTCAAGGCGCTAACATTAACCGACAATAAAAAGTCGGGGTTGATATCGACCCAGGCCCGCAAGGGTTGCATGGCGCTGCGAATCACCCACAGGCTGAGGGCTTGAATGACGCCGCTCTTTTCGGCTATGGGGATGAACTCATCGGGCATGATCAAACCATGCTCGGCGTGGGGCCAGCGAATAAGCGCCTCGGCACCGATGAATTGGCCGCTATAGGTGTCCACTAGGGGTTGGTAATATAAAGCAAGAGTATTGCTCGCAATGGCTCGTTTGAGTTCGGCCATGAGTTTTAAGCGGCGTTCGTTATAAGGGTTAATCTCCTTGCTGTACTGGGCCATGTGCTGCGCAAAGTTGGGGGCGGCGTCCAGTGCGATACTGGCGTGGCGCATGAGAATTTGGGCGTCGCGGCCATGCTCGGGGTAGAGCGCATAGGCGCAGTGTACATAAGGCTCGATCTCCATGCTGTCGACCATGAGCGCCGTGTTGAGGCGCTCATGGAGGCGCTTGAGCTGAGAGAGCAGCGCTTCGTCAACGGTCTTGCTAATGATTAGGCCGTGGGTGTTGGCACTGAATGTGGCCACATAAAAATTTTCCTTGCTGTCTAGCACGGCAATGTCATCCAGCAGCTGAATCTCGCTGTTAAGTCTTAGGCCGAAGGTCTCCAAAGCCTCGTTGCTGATGTCGCGCCCTAGGGTCTTGTCGATTTCATGGAGGCGAGAGAGGTGAAATAACACCAATGTGCAAGGCTGCTGCTGGCGCAGGTGCAGGGTTAGCCAGCGGGCGAAATAATGGCGGTTGGGCAAGCCAGTGATATTGTGGTGGGTGGTGCTGTAGATGATGTCCTGATGTAGCTTAACGGTTTGGCGGCTGCCTTCTATGATGATTTGCTGGGCCTGTATGCGTGTCATCTTTTCAGTGTGTATGCGCCGTGCTAGGGCGGCGGCAAATATTAATAGCTCCAGCGCCGAGCCAATGAGTATTGAGTGATTGATGAGTGGGCCGAAGCCAATCAAGCCGATCTTAGAGGTAAGAAAGGTCACTATACCCATGAACAGGCAAAGCCAGGCGGCCACGAAGAAGCCTGCGTCGCTATTCTTCCTGATGTTCAGTACGCCGATCACGAAGATAGTGGGAATGATGATGAGCGCCGTCAATACAGTGGCTTGAATGGCCAGAGTGAAGCTCATGGCCGAGCTGGCCAGCAACAAAAACAGCGGCAAGAGCATGCAGATCAGC
The DNA here is from genome assembly GCA_913054445.1 of uncultured Bermanella sp. GTDB lineage: Bacteria > Pseudomonadota > Gammaproteobacteria > Pseudomonadales > Oceanobacteraceae > Bermanella. The sequence continues at coordinate 14,416 of CAJXIK010000014.1, read as the reverse complement.
AGCCCCCAGCCGGACTTACTGAAGGTTTTTATCTTTAAAAATAATAGATTAAAGCAGGCGGTAAACGCGAGCGCCACATTAGACAGCAGCAATTGCGAGCCATGGTGTAGCTCAGGGGCGGACGGGAAGACGTATTCAAATAATGTGGCGTGCTGGCTGGCTATGAATAAAGCAAAACTGGCGGCGTACAGAGAGTAGGCAAGGTAGACATTTTCCCTCAGGTATAGAAAAACCAATAAATTAAAGGCGGCGCTGCTGAATATGAGCCCCAGATAAAAAAACAAGATGCTGGCGTGCTGGCGATAATGCGCCTGAAAGGCATCTGTGCGCCACAGGATGAGCTCTGTTTGTATAGGGCTGTCACTGCTGATTTTTAGCAGATAATCGTGTCGCTGCTGTGCTGGTAAATTAAGGGCGCTGATGAAATTTGGGTGATTAAGATTGCGCCGCGTGAAGGGGAGCCGGTCGCCACTGCGCATGATCACCTGTGGCTGCTGGCTGTTAAATACCTGGTACAGAGTCACATAATCCAGCAGCGGGTAGTTCACATCTAGCAGTCGCTGCACGGCGTGACTGCTAGGGTTGCTAAGGCTAAACCTTATCCAGACGGTGGCGGGCGTAAAGCCAAGGTTAAGGTGATTGTTGTGTATGGGCTGCCAATCCTGCTGGGCTAAGCGCTGAACGCTGACAGCATCATGCTGATGAGCGACATCCATGAATATGTCAAATTTGTCCAGCCGTTGCTGGCCAGTCGATAATACGGCCTGGCTCAGGCCGTGGGGGCTGACCAGCAATAATATGCATAAAAACAATAGAGGCATGTGGCGGCAATGGCTGCATGGAGGTTTCATTAAGCATAGTCCAGCTGAAAATATTGGCCAAAGCCCTGCTTAGGCCTATAATCCGCATTTTTAGCGCTTATCCCAGATTTCTAGGACACGACATGACCGTACGTACTCGAATTGCTCCCTCGCCAACAGGTGATCCCCATGTTGGCACGGCTTTTATCGCCCTGTTCAATCTGGCCTTTGCTCGCCAGCATGGTGGCCAGTTTATCTTGCGCATCGAAGACACAGATCAGGTGCGCAGCAACGCCGCATCAGAGAAAGCCATCTTCGACAGCTTAAGATGGCTGGGGCTAGATTGGGATGAAGGGCCAGATGTGGGTGGCGACAAGGGCCCGTATCGTCAAAGCGAGCGCAGCGACATCTATCGCGCCCATATCGATACCTTGCTGGCGTCGGGTCATGCCTTTAAGTGTTACCGCAGTGCCGCCGAATTGGATGAATTAAGGGCGCAAAAGAAACAAGCAGGTGGTTTTTCGGCGTTAAAATTCAGTGACCTAGCCTTGCCAGACGAGGTGGTGGCCCAGCGTGCCCAAGAAAATACCCCCTATGTGGTGCGCATGCATGTGCCGGAAGAGGGTGTCTGTACCTTTAAAGACATGCTGCGGGGCGACATCGACATGGACTGGAACATGGTGGATTGCCAAGTGTTGATGAAATCCGATGGTATGCCCACCTATCACCTCGCCAACGTGGTAGATGACCACCTGATGGAGATCAGCCATGTGATCCGTGGTGAAGAGTGGTTAAGCTCGGCCCCCAAGCATCAGCTTTTATACAAGTACTTTGGCTGGGAGATGCCCGAGCTGTGTCACATGCCTCTCTTGCGCAACCCAGATAAGTCCAAGCTGAGCAAGCGCAAGAACCCCACGAGCATCATGTATTACCACCGTGCGGGCTTCATGCCAGAGGCCGTGCTGAATTACCTGGGCCGCATGGGTTGGTCCATGCCGGATGAGTCCGAGAAGTTTAGCCGTCAAGAGATGTTTGATAACTTCGACATCCTGCGCGTCTCCTTGGGTGGGCCGATCTTCGATGTGGAAAAGCTGTCCTGGTTAAATGGCCAATGGCTAAAGGCACTCTCTGTCGACGAGTTCACGCAGCGCTTCATAGATTGGGGGCTGAATAAAGAATTTTTGCAGCCGGTTATCCCTCACATACAGCCGCGCATCAGCACCTTTGCCGACGTGGTCCCCCTCGCAGGCTTCATGCTGAGCGGGCATCCTGAGGTCAGCGAGGCAGACTTCGCCCATAAGAAATTGCCGCCAGAGCAGATCGTACGCTTGTTGCAACTGGGCTTATGGCAATTAGAGGCGATTCGCCACTGGCATAAAGACAGCATCGAGCAGCGCTTGTTTGCCCTAGCCAAGGTGACGGACGTGAAGATTCGTGATCTGTTGTTTCCGTTTTTCGTGGCCGTTGCGGGCACCCCGGCTTCTTTCTCAGTGCTGGATTCCATGGCCATGATCGGGCCCGACCTCAGCCGTGCCCGTGTGCGTAATGCGCTCAACCTGCTGGGCGGTGTCTCCAAGAAAGCCATGAAGAAGCTTGAGAAAGAATACCGAGGCATCTCGCAAGAAATCGAGGCGGAACTCAATCATGCTGACTGAAGAGCTAACACGTAAAGCGCAAAACATTAAACTCTTAGTGCTGGATGTGGATGGCGTGCTAACCGACGGCACGCTGGTCTATAGCGAGGATGGAGAGCGGGTAAAGCATTTTAATGTGAAGGACGGGGTCGGCATTAAACTGCTGCAACGCTTCGATGTGGCGGTGGCCATCATCAGCGCCAAAGACTCGTTGCCACTCACGCGCCGCATCCAGGACTTAGCGATTAAACATGCCTACACAGGCTGCCACGATAAGCTGCTTGCCTTGCAAGAATTAACCGCCAAGCTCGGCATTCAGCTCCATGAGGTGGCCTACTGCGGTGACGATGTCATCGATCTAAAGGTTATGCAGCGAGTGGGCTTGTCCCTCGCGCCGGCGGACGCTTATGTCATGGTTCGAGAGTATGCCCATGTGGTGACTCAGGCGGCCGGCGGCAAAGGGGTGGCCAGAGAGGTGGCCGATCTAATCTTAGCCAGTCGCATGGATTTAAAGCAGGCTTACATTAAGGCCATGCTGCCCGAATTCGAAAATAAAGCGCTGTAAACGTCTCTATAGGTATTGTCGTGTCCGATTATAAAATAGTTATTCCTGCCCGCTATGGCTCTAGCCGCCTGCCTGGCAAGCCCCTTATCGAACTGGCGGGCAAACCCATGATTCAGCATGTGTATGAACGGGCCGTGGCCACCGGCAGCCAGGACATCGTCATCGCCACCGACGATGAACGCATCATGGCGGCGGCCAAGGGCTTTGGTGCGCAAGTACTGATGACCTCGCCCAATCATGAAAATGGCACTGAGCGCATCGCCCAGGTGGCCCGTGAGATGAATTGGCAAGATACGGATGTTATCGTCAACCTACAGGGTGACGAGCCGCTCATTCCCCGCGAGTTAATCGAACGCACCGCACAGGGCTTATTGCAAAACCCCGAGGCGGGTATGTCCTCGTTGTGTACCGCTATCACCGAGGCAAGCGATGCCTTTGACCCTAATGTGGTGAAGGCCGTGCTAGATAACCGGGGTTTTGCCCTGTATTTCAGCCGTGCGCCGATTCCCTGGGATCGTGAACTCTATAAAGAAGGGCAGGCGAACATCACGCAACAATCTGCCGTGTATCGCCACATCGGCATGTACGGCTATAGAGTCTCTTTCTTGAAAGAGTATGAAAAGATGGAAATGACGGCACTCGAGCAGGCCGAATGTCTCGAACAGTTAAGAGCCCTTAGCTATGGCGTGAAGATTCATATGAGCGTCATCGAGCAAGCCCCAGGTCACGGCGTAGATACCCCAGAGGACGCCGCGCGGGTAGCCGCGTTGCTGAGCCGTTTGGTTAAATAAGGGTTAGCTGGCGGGCGCTGTTTAATCGCGGCGGGCTGCCCAGCCAGCTGAGTACAGTGTGATGGCGGACGGCCAGCGTCGCCAGCTTGTGCTGTTGGTCGCTCGACAGCAGTGCGCGGGGTAGGGTGATTATTTGGTACAGGTCGCTCACTATGGCCACTTCGAGGGCGCGGCTGAGCTGCTGCAAATCTTTTGGGTGCAACATTAATACTCTTTGTCTATCACTCAGCGGCCGCTTTTTAATAAGCTGGGTTTGTAAGGCGTTAGGGGCTATCCATAACATCCAATAGTGAAGGTCTTGGCTGGTTTGGCTCTTGAGTTGTGCGCTCATGGTCGGACCTGTTTGTGAATTTATTTATACTGTATGAGTGTACAGTACTGTACGGAAAAACAGATGTAAAGTGGCGCACTGCTTAAAACATAGCCAGTAATCGCCAAATACCTTGATATTCCACCAAATATCACTTGATTCCCGCTGGCCGTATCAATAAAGTAGCCAATCCTTAAATTCACTAGCTTCTGTACACGTGTGTGAGGCATTAATGCAAGTTTCCGTAGAAACATTAGCAGGCTTAGAACGTAAGCTTGTCATCGACATCCCAGCATCTGACGTAGAGCAAGAAATTGCCAAGCGCTTACAAGATGTATCCCGTACTGCCCGTATTGACGGCTTCCGCAAGGGTAAGATCCCCATGCGTGTCATCAAGCAGCGTTATGGTAAAGGCGTTCGCCAAGAAGTATTGGGCGAGCAAATGCAGCAAAGTTTTGTTAAAGCTGTTACCCAAGAGAAATTAAACCCAGCCGGCATGCCTAATGTGGTACCGGTTGTGGATGAAGCGGGTAAAGATTTTCAATTCTCGGCCACCTTCGAAATTTACCCAGAAGTAAAAATTGAAGGCCTAGAGGCTATCGAAGTTGAGCAGCTAAGCGCCGCCGTCACCGATACCGATATGGATACCATGGTAGATGTGTTGCGCAAGCAGCAAGCTTCTTTCACCGAGACCGCAGACGCCGCTAAAGACGGCGACCGTGTGAAGCTAGACTTCGACGGTTATGTTGACGGCGCAGCCTTCGACGGCGGAAAAGCTGAAGGCCATAGCCTGACGCTCGGTTCTAAGACCATGATTCCTGGCTTCGAAGATCAAGTTATAGGCATGAAGGCGGGCGATGAAGGCACCATTAAGGTGACCTTCCCAGCAGATTACCAATCTGAAGAGCTGAAAGGCAAAGATGCCGAGTTCAAGATTAAGGTAACCACCGTTGAAGTGTCTGAGTTGCCCGAGCTAAATGAAGAGTTTTTCAAGAAGTTTGGTGTTGAAGCCGACTCTGAAGAGACCTTCCGCAGCGAAGTACGTAAAAACATGGAGCGCGAACTCAAGCAAGCGATCCAGCGTCAAAACAAAAACCAAGTATTAGATGGTTTGGTTAAGACCAATGAAATCGATGTGCCTAGCGCCTTGGTTGACCAGGAAATTCAGCGTCTCGAAGAGCAGGCCTTTCAGCAGTTTGGCGGTGGTCAAGAGTTTAAGCCAGGCATGTTGCCGCGTGAGCTTTTCGTAGAGCAGGCGGAGCGTCGTGTTAAATTGGGCTTGCTGATCAATGCGTCTATCGAGCAGTTCGAAATCAAGGCAGACGATGCCAAGGTTGAAGCGTTAATTGAAGACATGGCCTCTACCTATCAGGATCCCGAGCAAGTTAAGGAATTCTACAAGGGTAATAAAGAGCAGCGTGCACAATTAGAGGCGCTTGCCCTTGAAGAGCAAGTAGTTGACCTTATATTAGATAAGGCAAAAGTGAACGAAAAAGAAAGTAGTTATGATGAAGTGATTAAGACGGCCAATAGCGCCCAATAATCAAATTAGGTGCCAAATAGGCACGTTTCAGACTACACTTCAAAACAGCTGTCACCGATGGGGGCGGCTGTTTTTTATGAAGTCGTTGATGGAGATAACGCATGAAAGAGCTACTGGCCAATCAAGATTCGGCGCTGACAATGTCCGGCCTTGTTCCCATGGTGGTAGAACAGACCGCTCGTGGTGAGCGTTCTTATGATATCTACTCTCGCCTATTAAAAGAGCGTGTTATCTTTTTAGTCGGTCAGGTAGAGGATCACATGGCCAACCTAATTGTGTCCCAGCTATTATTCCTGGAAGCTGAGAATCCAGAAAAAGACATTCAATTGTATATAAACTCTCCAGGCGGTTCTGTGACCGCAGGCATGTCTATATACGATACCATGCAGTTCATTAAGCCTAAGGTTAATACCATCTGTATTGGCCAGGCGTGCAGCATGGGCGCTTTCTTATTGGCGGCCGGTGAGCCAGGCAAGCGCTACTGCCTGCCAAACAGTCAGGTCATGATTCACCAGCCAAGTGGTGGTGCCCAAGGCCAGGCAACGGATATATTGATCCATGCCGAGAACATTAAAGGCACGAAGGATCGTTTGAACCGTATATTAGCCAAGCATTGTGATAAGCCTATAGAAGTCGTCGCCGCCGATACCGAACGCGACAATTTCATGAGCTCTGAGATGGCGCTAGAATACGGCTTAATAGACGAAGTACTCGAGAAACGCCCAGTTTAAAGCTAGGTTGTGTTTCTCCATGGCTACCGGCTAATCTCTTTAGCGGTAGCATCTAAATAATGTGCAGTAAATTCATGAGGAAGTCGAATGAGCGACGAATCGAATGGTAAAGGCGACGATAAGGGCAAGCTTCTTTATTGCTCTTTCTGTGGTAAGAGCCAGCATGAGGTAAAGAAGCTCATTGCCGGTCCCAGTGTCTTTATTTGCGATGAATGTGTCGACCTATGTAACGACATAATTCGCGAAGAGGTGCAGGAGGCTCAGGGTGAGACCCCGTCGGATCAGTTACCTACGCCTAAAGAAATCAAAGAGACACTTGGCGAGTATGTTATCGGCCAAGATCGCGCAAAAATTGTCTTGTCGGTGGCGGTTTATAATCACTATAAGCGTTTGCGTCATGGCGAGAGTAATAAGGCGGCCACCGAATTAACCAAGAGTAATATCTTGTTAATCGGCCCCACCGGCAGCGGTAAGACCCTGCTGGCAGAAACCTTGGCTCGCCTATTGAATGTGCCCTTCACCATCGCCGACGCCACCACGTTAACCGAGGCGGGCTATGTGGGTGAAGATGTTGAAAATATCATTCAAAAGCTGTTGCAAAAGTGTGATTACGACGTCGATAAGGCCCAGCGCGGCATCGTTTACATCGATGAAATTGATAAAATTTCTCGTAAGTCGGATAACCCCTCCATCACTCGAGACGTGAGTGGCGAGGGTGTGCAGCAGGCCTTACTGAAATTAATCGAAGGCACGGTGGCATCTGTGCCTCCACAAGGTGGCCGCAAGCATCCGCAGCAAGAATTCTTGCAGGTGGATACCAGCAATATCTTGTTCATCTGTGGTGGTGCGTTTGCCGGTCTCGATCAGATCATCCGTGATCGTACCGAAAAGAGTGGCATCGGTTTTAACGCGATCGTTAAAGCCAAAGACGATACCAAGGAACTGGGTGCGGTTCTTAAGCACGCCGAACCCATGGACTTAGTGAAGTATGGATTGATTCCTGAATTCATCGGTCGTCTGCCGGTGGTGGCTACCCTAGACGAGTTAGACGAAGAGGCGCTGATTCAAATATTGGTCGAACCAAAGAATGCCTTGGTGAAACAGTATCAGGCCCTGTTCGAGATGGAAGATGTTGAGCTCGAGTTTAGAGAAACGGCCCTATCTGCCGTGGCCCAAAAAGCCATGGAGCGTAAAACCGGGGCACGTGGCTTGAGATCTATCATGGAAGGTGTGCTGCTCGATAGCATGTACAAGATCCCTTCCGAAGAGCATGTTAGCAAGGTGGTGGTAGACGACGCCGTCATTAACGGTGACGCCGAACCGCTATTAATTTACGAAACGGTCGAGGGCGCGAAGGTAGCGCCGGATGATGCGTAAAAGCTAATACAAAGGGCCCACGAGGGCCCTTTTTTCTAATTATAACTTGTATTCACGCAGGTTTATCCCCATCTTAGTGTTATGTTTTCGTGCGCTGTCACAGCACTAGGTAATCTTTATGACGATTGAAAAACTTCCTCTATTGCCCTTGCGAGATGTTGTGGTTTACCCCCACATGGTCATCCCTTTATTCGTGGGCCGCGATAAGTCCATCAAGGCCCTCGAAGCGGCCATGGACGGCGGTAAAAAAATCTTACTCGTCGCGCAAAAAAGTGCGTCCACCGATGAACCTGCCGAGATAGATATTTATTCCGTGGGTACCGTGGCCACCGTCTTGCAGTTGTTAAAATTACCCGATGGCACGGTTAAAGTATTGGTTGAGGGATTGTTCCGTGCCGAGGTATCGGATTACGACCGAGTGGGAGAATACTATCAGGCCGATGCCTCGCCACTGGAGATCGAATCGTTAAATGATCGTGAGCAGTTGGTGATGATTAAGGCGGTAACGGCGCAGTTTGATCAGTTCGTGCAAATGAGTAAAAAGGTGCCCAGTGAGGTGCTGACCTCCATCGAAGAAATAGCCGAGGCAGGGCGTCTTGCCGACACTATTTCCGCCCACCTATCTCTAAAGCTTAATGAGAAGCAAGTGGTACTGGAGATGGTGAGCGAACGTGAACGCCTCGAACATATTATGGCGCTCATCGAATCGGAGGTGGATTTACTGGATGTGGAAAAACGCATTCGTGGTCGCGTTAAGAAACAAATGGAAAAAAGTCAGCGTGAATATTATTTGAATGAGCAAATGAAAGCCATTCAAAAAGAGTTAGGTGACATGGATGACGTGCCTAATGAGCTGGAAGAAATACAGAATAAAATAAATGCCTGTGGCATGCCGAAGGAGGCAAAAGAAAAAGCAGAAGCCGAACTTAATAAGCTCAAGATGATGTCACCCATGTCTGCCGAGGCCTCCGTGGTGCGCGGTTATCTCGACTGGATGATCGGCGTACCTTGGAAGAGTAAGAGCAAAGTGCGCAGTAATATTCAGCTGGCGCAAGACATTCTCAACGAAGATCACTACGGTCTCGATGAGGTAAAAGAGCGCATTCTGGAATATTTAGCCGTGCAGAAGCGGGTTAAAAAATCCACCGGTAATATACTTTGCCTAGTGGGTCCACCAGGGGTGGGTAAGACGTCCTTAGGCCGCTCTATCGCCAAGGCCACCGGTCGTAAATATATTCGCATGGCCTTGGGCGGCGTGAGGGATGAGGCGGAAATTAGAGGCCATAGACGCACTTATATTGGCTCCATGCCAGGTAAGCTCGTGCAGAAAATCTCCAAGGTGGGGGTTAAAAACCCTCTGTTCCTACTGGATGAAATCGATAAGATGGGGATGGATCATCGCGGTGATCCTGCCTCTGCCTTGTTGGAGGTATTGGACCCAGAACAAAATACCACCTTCAGCGATCATTACCTGGAAGTGGATTTCGATTTATCCGAAGTGATGTTTATTTGCACCGCCAACAGCATGAATATTCCGGCACCGTTACTGGATCGCATGGAAATAATCCGTCTACCCGGCTACACAGAAGATGAAAAATTAAACATCTGTGATCGATACCTATTGCCTAAGCAGATGAAAAATAACGGTGTTAAAGACAGTGAGCTGACATTACCGGCCGAGTCTATTCGCCAGGTGGTGCGCCACTACACGAAAGAGGCGGGTGTGCGTGGCTTAGAGCGTGAGATGGGCAAGTTGTGCCGTAAGGTGGTTAAGCAGAACATCATGGAAAAATCGGCGCAGCTCAAGGCCGAGGTACAGCCCGATATGATCGAAGAATATTTGGGTGTACAAAAATTCCACTATGGTTTGGCAGAAGAAGAGAATCAGGTGGGGCAGGTGACGGGCCTGGCCTGGACCTCTGTGGGCGGTGAAATATTAACCATCGAGGCCATTATATTGCCTGGCAAGGGTCGTATCGTTAAAACTGGCTCGTTAGGTGACGTCATGCAAGAATCCATTCAGGCGGCTCTGACGGTGGTGAAGAGTCGTTCCTCAGGCTTCGGTTTACCCACCGACTTCTTCGAGAAGCATGATTTACATATTCACGTACCAGAAGGGGCGACGCCAAAAGATGGCCCCAGTGCCGGTGTTGGTATGGTGACCGCGCTGATGTCAGTTATTACCAATACCGAAATTAGATCAGACATTGCCATGACAGGCGAAATAACCCTCAGGGGCAAGGTATTGCCCATCGGTGGTTTAAAAGAAAAATTATTGGCGGCCCATCGTGGCGGCATTAAAACTGTCTTGATTCCCCATGAGAATGAGCGAGACCTCAAGGAAATCCCTGATAACATTAAGCAGGAACTGGAAATTATTCCCGTAAAATGGGTCGACGAGGTCATAGAGGCTGCCTTAGTGGGCAACCTTGAAAAAAATGTGGCATCGGTTATTGAAAAGGAAGCCTTAACCCAGCAGAATCAGCAGTCACAAATGAGAACGCATTAACGTAAAAAGCCTCATGGGACTTGACTCTAAGGCTTGCACTGGTATAAATTCCAGCACTTTTATTTTATTGTCAAAGCTACATCGCTTGGCCGTAAGTCGTACATCTACAATAACCAAATCTTGTTAAGGGGATTAGTGTGAACAAATCTGAATTAATTGATGCCATTGCAGCTTCAGCAGACATTCCAAAAGCAGCCGCTGGCCGTGCTTTGGATGCCACCATCGAAGCCATTACCGGTGCATTAAAAAATGACGATCAAGTTGTATTGGTTGGCTTTGGTACGTTCTCGGTGAAGGATCGTGCCGCACGTACCGGCCGCAACCCGCAAACTGGTGAACCGATTCAAATTAAAGCGGCTAAAGTACCCGGCTTCAAGCCAGGTAAAGCGCTTAAAGACGCGGTAAACTAATACTGTCCGGTTAATGCCTTAAGGCTTGCCTCGTTGTCATTGACCGGATATCTAAAAGCGCATCTTGCTTGATGCGCTTTTTTTTTCTCTATAAATAAGAATTCTAATAAAGGTTGTGGGTGCATGCTTCAAGCTATTCGTGATGGCTCTAAAGGGATTGTTGCCAAGATTATTGTTGGCCTCATCATTCTGACATTTGCTTTATTTGGTATCGAAAGCATCGTGGCTTTAGGTGGTGGCGAGCCAGCGCCTGCCGAGGTAAACGGTGAGGAAATCAGCGAATTTAACGTGTCGCAAATGATTCAACTGCAAAAGCGTCGTTTGCAGTCGCAGTTTGGCAAAGATTTTGACCCTTCGATCTTGAGTGACAAGATGCTGCGTAAATCGGCGGTAGAGAGTCTCATCGGAGAAGTCGTGCTTAAGCAGGCCGCCCGCGAAGGGGGGGTTTATTTCTCAGATAAGGCCATCGATAAGTTGATTGTTGAATCGCCCGAGTTTCAGGTTAACGGTCGATTTGATCGTGATCAATATGATCTGATATTAAGAAGCGCCGGCTTTACTCGTGCGACCCACAGGGAGCTGCTGCGTTCAAACTTGTCTAGCCAGCAAGCCCAATCTGCTTGGCAGTTAACCTCTTTCGCCACCACCACAGAAGAGCAGCGCTCGTCGCAGTTGGCATCACAGACTCGTGATTTCTCCTATATCGAATACACCCTCGCCGCCGCCCAAGAAGATGTGGTGGTTAGCCTGCAAGATAAAGAAGATTATTACGCAGCCAACGGCAGTCGCTTCATGACCCAGGAAAGCGTGATAGTCGATTACCTAGAGCTTAAGCGCTCTGAGCTACTTGCCTTGGTCGAAGTCGATGAGGATGAACTACAAGCGCGTTACGACATCATAGCCGCAGAATCAGCGACGAAGCGTGAGTTTCGTGCCGCCCATATCTTGTTGCTAGACGATAGCGATGAAGCCCGTAGCACGCTGCATGAGGTGCAAGAGAAATTAAAGGGTGGGGCAGCATTCGCCAGCTTGGCTGAGACATACTCTGAGGACGACACCTCTAAGTTTTCTGGGGGCGATCTAGGCTTTTCCAGCGCGGATGTATACGAAAACGAATTTAGTGATGCCTTGATGGGCTTGGAGACAGGTCAGGTTTCAAACATTGTACAGACTCGTGACGGCCTCCACCTCATCAAGTTGCTCGACATTCGCCAGCCCGAGGTCGCTGCATTTGCCGATTTGCAAGATAGTCTAAGGCAAGAAATTAAGCGCGAAAAGTCGCAGGTTTTATATGTAGAACGCCTAGAGTCCCTCAACGACGAGGCATTTTCTGCAGGCAACTTGCAAGCCCCAGCGGCTGCGCTCAATTTAAAGGTGCAAACCAGTGCCGAGTTTACTCGTCAGGGTGGCGCTGGCATCGCACAGCATGCACACATCGCGACGGCGGCATTCTCTGAGAATGTATTGTTCGATGATGCCAACAGCGAAGTGATCGAGTTGGCAGATGGACGTGCCGTGGTGTTGCACTTGGTTACGTTTAAAGAGTCTGTGGTGAAGCCATTCGCTGTGGTGGCCGCTCAGATTGAAGCTCAGCTGCGTACCGAAAAAGGCATGGCAGCATTGAGTGTTCAGCTCGATAGTGCCCTGGCCGCAGCCAAGCAAGACGAGCTGCAAGCGAGCTGGAGCAGCTTCAAGGATAAATCGCGTGATGCTAAGGGAGTCAGTGCCCCTATTATTGCTAAAGCCTTCACTATGGCCTTAGGCTCGCAAGATAGCGCCAGCTTTGAGTTGGTTAACTTGAGCGGCGGTAATCAGGCGTTGCTAAGACTGGACAGTATAAACCGTTCGCTGGCGGCCGATGCCGATGACAGCGATGAGCAAAAAGTCGAACGGGGTAAATCCTATAACGAGTTTAAGGCTTACAATCAGCACTTCCTCGATAAAGCGAGTATCGAAAGAAACTAAAAAAGGGCCGCAAGGCCCTTTTTTGTGGCTGCTCTAAGCAGCTCGCTACTTCTAACGACCCAGGCCACCAGCGTTAACTGGCTCGGGTCACATCCACATAGAGAACCAGCTTATCGCCAGGTTGCAGGTATTTTTTCTTGCTGCTTGGGTTCCAGCGTTGAATGTCGTGCACCTTGACGTTAAATTTATCGGCGATACGGTGCAGGCTATCGCCGTTACGGACGCGATAGTGAATCTTGCGTATGACTTCGCGGTCGGCTTTTGCCAGTTGCAACTTAGACCAAATAATTAATGTCTGCCCTGGTCGCAAGGTATCCTTGGGAGCCATGCCATTCCAGCGTGCGATGCTCATGGTGGATACTTTATGGGTCTTAGCTAGGCTCCAAAATGAATCACCCGCCTTTACTTGGTGCTGAATGCGGGTGGAGCCCTTAGGGCCTCGCGTGCGCTTTTGTTTTTTGCTGAGACGGTTATCCGCGCTATAGGTGTAACTGCTTAACTTTTTGAAGGCGGTGGGGATCAACAGCATGTCGTTGACCTTTATGGTGTTGCCCCGCAGTGGGTTAACCTGTTTGATGGCCTCCGTGGTGGTGTGGAATTTACTCGATATGGTCGACAGCGAATCGCCGGCCACGACCTTGTAGCGTTGCCATTTAATGCGCTGGTTGGCGGGTAGCTTCTTAAGGTTTTCACGAAACAAGGCTTGTTTTGCGACGGGTACCAGTATTTCATGGGGGCCATTAGGATTGCTGGACCATTGGTTATATTGAGGGTTTAATTTATAGATTTCCTCGAGGTCAACGTCTGCCATCTGTGCCGCCTGGCTTAAATCCATCTGGCTGCCGGTCTTAATGACCGCAAAGTAAGGTGTGTTGTCAATCTTGGGGAGGGTAACACCATACTTACCGGGGTCGCCCACGAGACGCGCCAGTGCGAGTAACTTGGGCACATAAGCCTTAGTCTCCCGGGGGAGTGAGAGCGACCAGAAATCCACCGGCAGGCCGAGTTTTTTGTTTTTACGAATGGCTTTACGAACCGTGCCCGCGCCCGAATTGTAGGCCGCCAGTGCCAGCATCCAGTCGCCCTTAAACTCCCTAGATAGCCCCCTCAAAAATTTAAGGGCCGCTATGGTCGAATGGCGAATGTCTCTGCGCCCATCGAACCACCAATCTTGCTGTAAACCATACATTCTGCCGGTGCTGGGAATAAATTGCCAGACGCCAGATGCGCGCCCATGACTGTAGGCGAATGGCTCAAAGGCACTCTCCACTATGGGCAGTAGGGCGATCTCAGCTGGAATATTCCGCACTTCGATTTGCTGCATAATGAAAAACATATAGCGTGTGGCGCGCTGCGAGACCCGATTGAGGTACCTTTGATGGGACTTATACCAATTCAGCTGAACATCGATGCGCCGGTTGTCGATGGTGTTGTCCAGCTGATAATTATCGCGCACCCTCTGCCAGATATCATCATGGCGGCCGAGGGCGGCGGTATTGGGTGTGTGGGGTTCGATGCTGCTTGTGGTTTGCTCAAGCAACAGAATAGGGGGGGGAGTTGGTTGCAGTGCTACCTGGGGCTTGACCGGCATGCAGCCAGCGATTATTAATAGCAATACAACACTTAAAGAGCTACGAAAAAACAATGTAATACACCGAGATGTCACTTTGGGGTGAGCAGTTTATGGAGGGCTGGCTTAGTGGTCAAGAAGTGTCTGTGTGAGGTGCAGGGCAATCGCATTAAAATAAGCACAGGGGCCAATCTGTGGAATCTGCCTGATC
>CAJXIK010000013.1 GCA_913054445.1 uncultured Bermanella sp. | reverse complement strand
GCACTGAATAACGTGCCGCAACCGTCTATTTCGGTCTTGGCCCATTCGTATTGATAGAAGGCCTCGACGCTTAGACTTTCCGAAAGTCCTAGGTTGGCGTAGGCCATGCCTACCGGCATGATGCCTTCTTTTAGGGTGGAACCCGCACGACGCAGGGCGCTGACATCAAACGGGTTGCTTGAGTTAAGCCCGCCCTGAATGAAGGTGCTCTCACCCCAGCTTAAAACCTGACGACCGATGCGCACATCCAATGGCTTTTCGGCCACATCGAATGAGCCATAGACGTATGCGTCGAGCAGGGTGATGCCTTCAAATTTTGCGTTATCGGCGAAGCCTTCATCCGACAAAGGAGTGTTGGGTTCGTATTCATTAAGGAAGTTGCCGTGGGGCACGTTGCCTTCTTTTAGCTCTTGGTCGCTCCAATATTTAATTCGTGCAAATGAGCCAAAGTTTCCTTTGGTAACTTGAATATCGTGGGAACCCTTGATGATCTGGGAAAACATATCGTTTTTCCCATAGTTAAGATTACCATCGTCGAGTGAGGGGTTTTTATCACTGACCGCCCCATCATTACCCGCACCAATTAAGCGAGTAGATGCGCCTTCCGTACGCCAGCTAGCACCCAAAGATATGGCCGAATTTATTTGTACTGAGACATCATCGTCTGCCCCAAAGTAAAAATCAGCCGCCTGTGTCGGCAAGGCACAAAGCCCACCGATAACACCCGCCAACACGTTAATACGAAAGAATTTTTGCTTCATTTAAGTATGCTCTCATGGTTTTTATTTTTCATACTGCACACAAAACATAACGCATGGTTTTTTGTAAAACAACAGACCGAAAATCACCTTTTTAGCCTAGGTGACCCATCATGACTAACGCCATTACGCAGTCATTTAATTAACTTGACACTCGACGATGCGTTAAGGAATCTGCCATTTCTGCCGTTAAATTGTGACCATTCTGGCCGGACACGTCTTAGTTTTTGAATTATATTTTAATTATATTTTCAATTATTTGTGGGGTTTTTATGTGGGTTGGGCATCCTGCATACCCTTCGAATTGCTCCTGCATTCTCAGGATACCGGCCATCCATGGCCATAAAAAAAGGCGATACACATTGCTGTATCGCCTTTTCATTCTGCACATTGCATGGCTCGTTCGGTGAGGCTTTTAGGTGACGATGTCTAACAGGTTTTCACTGGCCTGCACCTGGTCATCAATCTGACTGATTTCCTGCAACTGTGCTTGAACGCGAGTTAATTTCTCGCTCAGTTCTTGTAACTCAGCAGCCGTTGTATTCGCTGACTCTTGACTAAGCTGCTCTTTCCGTTGCGTCTCTTGTGTCGCGTCTAGACGCTCTTCACTACTTGCTTCTTGCGCTTGCTGTTGCTCTTGTCTATCGGTTTTATCTGCTTCGTCTTGCATTACCTCTTCACGGCTGAGTTTTTCTAGGTCTGCTCTTGCTGCAACCGCCATTTGATTGGCTAAGGCCGCGACTCTTCGATCTTGGCTGGATGGGTCAGCCGGTGCCAACGCCGCTCGGCGAATGGTCTGTGCTTTATCTTGAGTTGCCCTTGGATCATTGGCCACTTCAGAGGTGTCTATTAACACCTCCCCCGCCACCGCATATTGCTTACCATCGGGCCCGCGTTCTGTGCTCAAACTCATGGCTCCAGCGAATTCGCCCGCCACGCTCTGATGGGCTTGTTCGTGGGCACGTACTGCTCGGTCTCGCTCCGCAAGTTTTTGGATCTGCTGTAAATCAGCTTCGAGTTGGCGTTGCTCGGCAGCGTCTTCTTGCCTGCGCGCCTGTATTGCTCGGTCCACTTGGGATTCTTCTAACGCTGTTTGCTCTCTCCTTTCCTGTTGCTGTTGTTCTTTTTGCGCTCGCTCTTGCGTGCGGCGCTCACTTTGATTGGCCTTGGTTCTCTGTTCATCTAGTGCGCGGCGTTCTTGCACGCCCTCGGTCACGTCCCCCTGTTTAGATTTGGGGGTTTGCTCGACTTCGTTCACTGGGGTGAAGCTCACCGAGCTAAGGTTATCGGCATCATCGGGCACAGCCACGCTGGCCCTGGCTTCACTGCCTTGAATCGGGTTGTTTTGTGACGCTGTTACGGCACTGCCAAATTGAATGTTCACGATCTCCTCGTTACTAGCTCATGGTTATGTAAGAACTCACCATTCTCGCCGTCATAGCGGCCCTCATACAGTGATGTCCACTAGACTCCCTAGGGTTTGATTGGCGCTATCTAGCACCTTGGCAGATGCTGCCACCTGATGCTGCCCCTGCTGTTCATCGGTTAACGACTTAGCAATATCTTGGCTCGGCTGCACCGGCCTTTGCGTGTTGGCCGAAGCTACCTCTTGCGCCGCTTGGGTTACCTGTTCTTGGCCCTTTTGAATGCCAGCCAAGCCAGCACTAAATGCCCCACCTAAACCACCCACTTGCATAAGTCACCCCTACTCGTAAATCTAATAGTACCGCCATCTGTACATAATTTAAACAGACAGAAGGGCATCCCTCAAACGAAAGGCCCAAAACTTTAATACGGTTTTTGACTATTAATTCGATCAACAATAACCCGTTAACCGATGAAGGGGGGGGAGCAGAAAGTGGCCCACTTATTAGAACCAATCATTCTAATAAGTGCTGTGTTTAAACCCATGAATCGACGCTGAAATGCAGCACTTTACTCATCCGCCAGCGCAGAGGTGCAGTACTGCTATTTGTGAAGCGTCGCAATTATTAAGGGCGTTTTAGCCTGGCAGGGTTAAATACTGCGCCACCTCTTCCACACTGGGCTCGGCCAAGTGTGGCACCTCTCCCAAACAAGGTACGCGGATCAGTTTTTTCAGGCTGTCTATATTTTCTTGGTAGGCTTCCATGTCGGGCGTGAGCTGATTGGCAATCCAGCCCACCACATTTAAACCATCCCGCTGAATGGCTTCTGCGGTGAGCAGCGCGTGATTGATACAGCCCAGCTTCATGCCCACCACGAGAATAACCGGCAGGTTTAGATCCTTGGCCACCTCGGCTAGGGTTTCCTTGGGGTTTAATGGCACACGCCAACCGCCCGCCCCTTCGATGCAAATAAACTCGGCTCGGTTAATCATCAACACGCCGCGCAAATACCCCACCAAGCGGGCGGCACTTAACGGCTTGTTGAGACGCTCGGCAGCGATGTGGGGCGCGATGGCCTCTTGTAAGGCCACCGGGTTAACCTGCTCATAGGGCAAGCTCTCGGTGCTCTGTGCGATTAAGGCAAGGGCGTCGGCATTGCGTAAGCCCGCATCGGTGACTTCGCAACCGGCGGCTAAGGGCTTGAGCCCTAGGGTCGTCTTGGCAGCCAGCTTGGCTTTATGCAACAGCGCTGCCGTGCAGATAGTCTTACCCACATCGGTATCGGTGCCGGTGATGAAAAAACGTTGTCGACTCATGGGAGATTTCCAAATTTTCTTTATTTTTTAAGCACACAGGTGAGCACCGCATAACTGGCGGGTAAGCCTTGTGGGTGACGCTGCTGTTCCATGGCCAACTTAAATTGCTTGATCATGCTGGGGCTGGTTAAGCCCTTGGCACGCCCTGCGGTGAGATTATGCGCGCCGATGCGTTTCAACGAATCGGTGAGACTGCGCACGTTAGGGTGATAATCGACGTGCTTGTTTATGTTGACCGCCACCGCAGTGAAGGCGCTCTCGTCGATGTTGTTTAGCAGCTCAGTGCCCACCGTAAATTCGTTCACATGCTGGTGCTGGTCCACCTCAAGCCAGGCTTGCTTTAATTCCAACAGGGTACCCGCCGCCAAGTTACTTAATACTAGGTGCCCCCCCGGCTTTAAGCAGCGATAAGCGCTGCTTAACACCCGCGAAAAATCATCACACCACTGCACCGCGAGGCTAGAAAAAATCAAATCGAACTGTTCATCTGCGAAGGGTAAATTTTCGGCGTCACTAATTTCGTATGCAAACTGCGGGTGCTGAGACTGCGCGTGTTGCAGCATGCCCAGCGCTAAATCACCGCCGGTTATGTGTGCCTGCGGATAAATTTCCTGTAATGCCGGCAAGCAATAACCCGTGCCACAGCCTAGGTCCAGTACATTTTTTTTGTCTTGTCTTGGGCACAGAGTTAATAACTCATGGGCCAACACATGTTGAATGCGCGCGTATTCGTCGTATTCACTGGCCGCCTTGCTAAAGCTCTTGGCGATGGCATCTTTTGCAATGTGAGCCGACATCAACCATTAACCTGCAAAAACGTTAAGATGCCGTTGGCCACCGCTTGCGGCTGAGTGATGAGGCTGGCATGACTGCCATTGGGCACAAAACTCACTAAGTGTTTTTCATTTATTTGATTATATTGCTGGCTCACACCGTGCGGCACGATGGCGTCGTCGGTGGCTAACATGTGCAGGCAGGGTTGCGGCAAGTACGCCAGAATCTGACGGTTATCCATGAGTGCCAGCAACTTCAAAGAGGCGCTTAATACCTCGCTGCTGGGGGCGGGTTTCTGCGTGTTTTTTTGCAACCATTTTAGGTGACTTAGTAAGTCTTGCTGCTCACCCACTAGGGTTAACGCAGCAAAACGGCGCAGGGTCACGCGGGCATTATCGACGCTTTCTAGGAAACCGTTATAGAGGGGGCTTGGCACCCCGTGCCGCCATGTTTTATCGGCCACAAATTTTGCATTGCTGCACAGGGTCATAACATTTTTAACTCGCTGAGGCGCACGCGCCGCCGCCTGCACCGCCAGCATGCCTCCCAACGACCAGCCCAACCAGGTCGCATTTTCTGGGGCCACCGCTAACAACTCATTGGTTAGCTGAGTAATCTCATAAGCTTGGCCCGCATCCGCGCATGGGCTGTCGCCAAAACCGGGTAAATCCACCGCAATAAACTGCAAACGACCCTTAAACACATCTGCCAGCGGTTGAAATACCTGAGCATTGCAAGACCAGCCGTGAATGCAAAAGATGATCGGTAAATCCTCGCTGCCCTTAGCACTGAGATGGTGTATCGCTAACGTCATTTTGTCTCTCTTTTGCTAATTATTTTCAAGGCATCCAGTAACTGTAAAACGTGCTGCTCGCTGTGAGCCGCCGACAGGGTCACCCGTAAACGGGCGCTGCCGAGCGGCACGGTGGGCGGGCGAATGGCGGTGACCATAATACCAAGCTGTTTTAGTTGCTCACTCATGCGCAGGGCATCTTTAGCGTCGCCAATTAAAATGGGCTGAATGGCGGTGCTGGAAGGCAGCAACCGCAAGCCCTGTTGCTGGGCACCAGCACGAAATAAGGCGATGAGTTTTTGTAAGTGCTGACGCCGCTCGGGTTCGCCTTTAACAATTTTAAGGCTGGCCAGAGTAGCGGCGGCGATGGCCGCAGGCATGGCGGTGGTATAAATAAAGGGCCGCGCGAAATTGGTGAGATAGTCTATTAATTCACGACTGCCCGCCACAAACGCACCGGCGCTGCCCAAGCCTTTGCCCAGTGTGCCCATCAACACTTGCACCTCGTCCTGGCCCAGATGGTGTTGCTCGCATAAGCCTGCGCCGTGCGCACCTAACACGCCAAAACCGTGGGCGTCGTCCACCATTAACCAGGCATCGTGTTGCTTGGCAAGGCTCGCTAAGCGCGTTAAATCGGCGCTGTCGCCGTCCATGCTGAATACCGCATCGGTGACGATGAGTTTGCGGCGCGCGTCGCTGCGTTGTAAGCGGGTTTGTAGGTTGTCTAAATCGTTGTGCAGATAGCGCTGAAAGCGAGCGCCACTCAACAGGCCCGCATCCAGCAGCGAGGCGTGATTCCATTTGTCTTCGAAGACCGCATCCTGTTTATTTAACAGTGCCCCCACAACCCCTAGATTGGCCATGTAGCCCGTGCTAAATAAGATGGCCGCCTCGCGCCCGGTGAATTCGGCCAGCGCCAGTTCCAGCTGCTGATGATAATGGCTATGACCGTTAACCAAGTGTGCCGAGCCACTGCCCACGCCAAATTCGTCGGCGGCGTCTTTGCAGGCGGCGACAAGGGCGGGGTGATTGGCGAGGCCGAGATAATCGTTGCTGCAAAAGGTGAGGTAATGCTGGCCGTTAATTTTCATCAACGGCCCCTGCGGACTTTGGGCGACTAAGGTTTGTCGAAACAAACCCTGGTCCTTGCGCAACTGCAAGTCGGCTTGGAGATTAAATGTCATGACTGCGTTGTCGAATTAAACCGTGGCGTCGAAAAACGGCTGCTGTGTATCGTTTTTCTGAATTTGTTTGCTAAGTTGCGCGGCCTGACCGGCGTCGTCGTTGGCGACGATGCTTTGCTCGGGCTGCAAGCCTAAACGCTTAAAGAGCTGCATGTCTTTGTGGGTTTCTGGGTTGGGGGTGGTGAGCAAACACTCGCCGTAGAAAATGGAGTTGGCACCCGCCATGAAACACATGGCCTGTAATTCATCGCTCATGCCTTCACGGCCCGCCGACAAACGCACGTGGGACTTGGGCATGAGGATACGCGCCACCGCGATGCAGCGTACGAAGTCGATGGGGTCTAGATCGGCCACATTTTCCATGGGCGTGCCCTTAACCTTGATGAGCATGTTAAGCGGCACACTCTCGGGTTGCACCGGCAGGTTGGCCAACTGGGTAAGCAGGCCGACACGGTCGGTTTGCGTCTCGCCCATGCCGATGATGCCGCCGGAGCAAATTTTCATGCCGCTGTCGCGCACGTTTTGCAGGGTATCTAAACGGTCGCCGTAGGTGCGGGTGGTGATGATCTTGTCGTAAAATTCTGGGCTAGTGTCTAGGTTGTGATTGTAATAATCGAGGCCCGCATCGGCCAGCGCCGATGCTTGGTCTTCGTCTAACATGCCTAGAGTCATGCAGGTTTCTAGGCCCATGGCCCGCACGCCCTTTACCATATCGAGCACGTAGGGCATGTCACGCTTGTTGGGGTTTTTCCAGGCGGCCCCCATGCAGAAACGGCTGGAACCCTTGGCTTTGGCTTCGGCGGCTTTTCTTAGTACCGCCTCGACTTCCATGAGGCGCTGTTTTTCGAGGCCAGTGTTGTAGTGTGCCGACTGCGGGCAGTACTTGCAGTCTTCTGGGCAGGAGCCGGTCTTAATACTTAATAAGGTACTAACCTGCACTTCGTTAGGGTTGAAGTGCTCGCGGTGTACCACTTGGGCCTGAAACATGAGGTCGTTGAAGGGCAGCTCGAATAGGGCCTGTACTTGGGTCTTGCTCCAATCGTGACGGACGTTCGTGTGGCTGGCGCTCATGGTAAACCTCGTTAAATTTCTTAGCTGACCCTGTGGTAACTACACTTAAGTCATCAAATTGGCTATTTATTATGAGGGGCCATGTTAACCATTTATTTCAGGCAGTCAACCACTTCGATTTTAGGGGTTTACAAGAGGCTATTAAACAGCCAATGCATCTACTGCCTACAGGCCAGCGCCAGCAACATCTGCCTCGACTGTCAGGCGGCACTGCCCACCCTAGGCCAGCACTGCCCCAAGTGCAGCGAGCCCAATCACCATGGCCAACTGTGTGGCCACTGCCTACAGCAACCACCCGCCTTCGATGAGGTGATCTGCCCATTCGTATTTCAGCCGCCCATCAGCGATTTAATTCACCGCTGGAAAAAGCGCCCCCACGCCCTAGGGGTGGAGTTGCTGGTGCAACGCCTGCTGGCGAGTTTGTCTGAGCATGAATTTGATGCCGTCGTGGCGGTGCCTTATTACTGGAAAAAATTACTCTGGCGTGGCCACAACCCGGTGCGCAAGCTGGCCAAACAGATTAGCAAGCAGTTACATACGCCACTGCTAGACGCCATCAGCCGCAGCCAGTCCGGCCACGCCCAGCGGGGGCTGGGGCGCAAGCAAAGGCTAAAAAATCTGCGCGGAGTATTTGCCCTCAAACCCAAATACAAGGCCCAGCTGAGGCACAAGAATATCCTGTTGGTGGACGACGTGGTGACCACAGGGGCCACCTGTAATCACATTAGCAAACTGTTAAAGGCGGCCGGAGCGCAGAGCATTACCCTCGCCTGCCTCGCTAGGACAGCGCCCTCGAGTTGAGGGAAGTCGCTGTAAAATGCGCCTCAAACCCGTAAACTAGGGGCATAACCTAATAGAGCCAAGCCATGTCCCACGCCTACGACCAGCTGACCCCAGATACCATCTTAAATGCCATCGATAGCGTTCTCGTGCCTCAGGGCAAGCTCACCAGCGGCCATCAGCTGGCATTAAACAGCTACGAAAACCGCGTCTACCAAATAGGCATAGAAGCAGAGGGCGACGCACAGCCCAGCAGCGTCATCGTTAAGTTTTATCGCCCCGCGCGCTGGAGCGATGAGTGCATCTTGCAAGAACACCAATTTACCCTGTGCGCCCAAGAAGACGAGCTGCCGGTCATCGCGCCCTTGGTCATAGAGGGCAAGACCCTGTTTGAATCCCACGGCTTTCGCTTTGCGTTGTTTCCCAAACAAGGGGGCCAGAGCGGGCAGATAGAGAACCTCGCCGACTTCGAGCAGATGGGCCGCTTATTAGGGCGCTTGCACCAAACCGCCAACGTGGTAGATGCTTCTGCACGACCCACCATGACCCCCCAGAGCTTTGCCGCCGACAGCCGCTCTTTTTTATTAGAGAACGACTTCGTCGAACCCGAACTCGTGCCCGCCTACGAGAGCGTCAGCCGCGACCTAGTTCAGCTGCTGCAACAGCGCTGGGAGCTTTATAGCCCCAGCCTCAAGCTGGTACACGGCGACCTGCACGCGGGCAACCTCATTTGGCACCAACAGCAGCCCTACATGCTCGACTTGGACGACTGCGCCCTAGCACCGAGAATTCAAGATATCTGGATGCTCTTGCACGGCGAGCGTGACCAGATGCAGGCCCAGCTCGCGGCGGTGGCCCGTGGTTACGAGTTATTCCTGCCCTTCCCTGCCCACGAGCTGCCCTTGATAGAGGTGTTGCGCAGCATGCGTCTCATGCACTACAGCGCTTGGCTGGCCAGACGCTGGCAAGACCCGGCCTTTAAGTTGGCCTTCCCTTGGTTTGGCAGCGCCCGCTACTGGTCCGAGCAAGTGCTCAACTTGCGCGAACAGCTCGCGGCGTTGCAAGAGCCCCACCTGCAACTCATTGGCTAGCGGCAGAGCGTACCCTTTGCAGCGCATAGGCTAACTGGGTACACTCGCGCCACCTTAAAAACTCAAGATACACGGACAGCACATGAAAAAATTACTCAGCGCCAGCCTGTTGGCCCTAGGCCTCAGCCAAGCTGCTTTGGCACAACCAGAAAGCAACATAATTTCGTTTGATATCAGCAAGTTATACGCAGGTGCCGGTTTTAACCACAACCGCATAGACTCATCTCCTTTCGGCATTAAAGACGGCAGCGCCAGCGGCATGCAGATATTTGCCGGCTACGAATACGGCACGCGCAACGGTTTTGACATCGCCAGCGAGGCAGGCCTAATGCAAACCGATAAGTTTTACACCGGCAGTAACGACGATGCCGATGGCATCTGGGCCGCCGCCGTGGTGAAAAAAGACCTACCCGAAGTAAACGACAAGTTAGCCGCCCTGATACGCTTGGGTTACGGCCTCGGCGGTGACGACGGCCTGCTGATGGGCTTCGGTGCCCAGTATCGCCTGCAACCACAAGCCTTTGTGCGCCTCGAATACCTAAACAAAGACATCACTCAGTCTTTTCAGGTAAACGCGGTTTATGAATTTTAGGCAGCGCCTAACACTCAACCTATAAACGGTGAGGGCTGCTCTATACTCATGGGGCAGTCCCTAATTTTTTACCTCCACGAAACACCTGCGGGATATTCCCTAATATGTCACTTGCTTTACCCAGCCAGCTACTGCTGCAACAAGACCTTGTCGAGCAGACCCTGTTAATCAATCCGCCGCAGGATGACTTGCCCCATCACGCCCCTAAATCTTGGACCGTGGCCTGCCTAAGCTTTGCCGTGCGCCACCACTACCAGCAGCAGAACTTTGTGCTGGCAGATATTTGCAGCCCGCCTAGCCAGACCTTTCCCCAGGTGATTATCTACATGTCCAAGGCTAAGTCGCGCCTCGCTTTAATGCTGGACTACGCTCGGGCTAGCCTGCAAGAAGGCGGTGTTATCTGGCTAGTGGGTGAAAACAAGGGAGGCATCAAGAGCCTAGCCAAGCAGCTCAAGGGGGATTTTGAGCGGATAGACAAGATGACTTCCGGCAAGCACAGCGCCATCGTCTGTGCCAACGGCCCGCTGACTAGCAAGGCCTACGCTATTAACCAGTATTACAGCGCTCAGCAAAACGACCTCGGCCTATCATTACAAGCCCTACCCGGTGTCTTTAGCCAAGAAAAACTCGACAAGGGCACGGCGGTGTTATTAAAAAACCTGCCGCGCAAGGTTAAGGGCCGCGTTTTAGACTTTGGCTGTGGTGCCGGAACCATAGGCGCTTACGTTAGCCTGCACCGAGAAGTGGAAGAGATAGAACTACTGGATGACGACATTCTCGCGGTGAGAAGCGCGCAGCACAACATAGAGCAAAACAAATTTGAATTTTGTGAGGCCTATTTAAGCAACGGCTTCGAAAAAATTGAAGATCGCTATCACTGGATCATCAGCAACCCGCCCTTTCACCAGGGCATTAAAACCGACTACAACGTCACCGAAAACTTCTTAAAAGAAGCTAAGGAACACCTTAAACTCAGTGGTAAATTGCTGCTGGTGGCCAACGAGTTTTTAAATTACGAGGTCATCCTGCGTGAACACTTTAACGGTGTGAAACAAATCGCCAAGGAAAATGGCTTTAAGGTGTTGCAGTGTGAGGGCATTAGGCGCAACAAGACTTTCTAAGCAGGCACACATGCTACTCGGCTCAACACGCTTAAATGTTGAGCCGAACTAGCCATGTTTCAAATACCTACTCCTCCTTATCAATCACAACGACCTCCATAGCTGTGTTTACCCTGATAGCGTCACGGTAATCCGACAACCTAGACACGCTCTATAAAAAAATAGCTACAATCAAAATATCATCTAATGCACAGATTATGGCAGTGTTATTTAGTAGTAGAGGCCCCACACACCAACAGGAGGGAGGATGAATATTCGAGCAGAAAAAAAGGCCGACATTGATGGTATTTGGCAGGTCAATGCCGATGCCTTTGCAACAACCGAGGAAGCAGAGTTGGTAAATGCCCTTAGGGACAGTGGCGTTCCATACATCTCATTGATTTATGAAAAAAACAGTAAACTGGTTGGGCATATTTTATTCACTGCCGTTGAATTGGTCGCAGATACTTCAGGCTTAAAATTAATGGGCTTAGCGCCAATGGCCGTCAGCCCAAAATTGCAACGCAGCGGCATTGGCACTTCACTTATAAAATCTGGCATACAGCAGTGTATAGACCATGGTTATGACGCCATCGTTGTTCTTGGGCACCCAAACTACTACCCTAAGTTTGGCTTTGTACCTTCAGTTCAATACGCTATAACAACAGAGTACGACGTCGCGGAAGATGTATTTATGGCATTGGAAATCAAAGCGGGTGCATTAACAGGGAAGAAAGGGACCATTAAGTATCATCCGGCATTTGGCAGCGTATGAACGTTAAGTGTCTTTCAATTTAATTCGGATATAAATATGAAAACCATGAGCTGCAAAGAACTCGGTGGCGCTTGCGATAAAAAATTTCATGCCCGTTCATTTGATGAAATAGCAGAGATGAGCAAACAACATGGCATGGAGATGTTGCAAAAAAAGGATGAGGCGCATTTAAAAGCCATGGACGATATGCAGCAGCTTATGAAGAATCCTAATGCTATGTCTGAATGGTTTGAAAATAAAAGAAAAGAGTTTGCAGCCTTGCCTGATGATTAAAAACGACCCCGAACAGCACAACAGCATCCTCTATGGGCCACATAAAAGTAGGGGGTAAAGCATGACACAGTGCTCCACCCCCCACCAAGAAACACTTGGCCTCAGTTAATAAGGCTAGCGGCCAATAATCAGGCTGGCACAGGTGGTGGTGCTGCCCCCAAGGTTAATGGTCATCATGTTGCGCGCGCCCTCAAGCTGGTAGCCATCGGCACTGGCGGTTACTTGCTTATAGCAATCTAGGGCCATGCGCACACCGGTGGCACCCACAGGGTGACCCGCAGCGATGAGACCACCACTTAAGTTTATGGGCAGTCGCCCTCCTGGTGCGTGATCACCGGCTTCGATGGCTTTCCACGCCTCTCCTGGGGCATATAGGCCACTGTGATCGAGGATCATATATTCGGTAATGTTGAAGCAATCGTGTACTTCCATGCCGTCGATGGCGTGAATATCTTCCATATTGGCACGGCCTAGGGTCTGGCGAAACAGCTCCCGTACGTGGGGCAGTATGTATTCTTGTGATTGATTCTGACGCATCTTTTCATCGAACAACAAGGGCGCGTTGATGTGCCCCCAACCCTTCACCTGGGGAATGCTGGCAAGGTCGATGCCGCGCTTTTTGGCATATTCGCGGGCGCGTTCTTCTGTGGCAAGAAACACCACCGCCGCGCCGTCGGTCACTTGGCTGCAATCCTGACGTCGAATGCGCCCACAGATACTGGGGTTGGCTTTATCGTCGCTGTCGCTAAAGCTTTGTTCGTTAAATGCCCATTTACGGGTTTGGGCGTTGGGGTTGCTGCGCCCGTTGGCGAAGTTCTGTTGTGAGATGGCCGCGAGGTGGGCCTTATCTACACCGTAGCGCTCATCGTAGAGGCCGATCATGTCGTCGAAGGCACAGGGCCATAGATAAGGGGTGTGCTGCCATTCTTTATCTGCCCAGGCTGCCGTGCGCAGATGGCGGCCTGCCTCTTCGCTGCTCACATTGCGCATGACCTCAAGGCCCACTACACAGGCTAAGCCATAACGGCCCGCTTCTAGGTTGGCCATGGCCGCCAACAGCGCCATGGTGCCCGATGCACAGGCGGCCTCGTGACTGGAGGCGGGCATGTGCGCCATGTCTGGGTGAACATGACCAAAGAAGCCGCCCAGATGCGCCTGCCCAGTAAAGAGCGGGGCCACAAAGTTGCCCACGTGGCCCACTTCTATTTCACTGGGGTCGAGCTGCGCAGACTCTAATCCGGCGCTCACGGTGTCGATAAATAATTCCGAAATGTGGCTGCCTTCACGAATGATGTTGCGTGAAAAATCGCTCTGCTGGCCGCCTAAAATATAAATGGCTGGTTTGCTCATGGCTCTAAAACCTCTTGTGGCTCGTATTTATTATTTTTGTAAACAATTAACCTGAGGCTAACCGTGCCAGATTTTAGCCTTAAATAAAAGGGGATAGCTTAGCAAGCTGTGCGCAGCTCTCTCTTGCAGATAGATTGTAAAAGCGTTTTTGGAGCTTAAAAATTTGCGTGTTCACGCCGATAATATTAAGCAGCCTAGCTACTCATCATCAAAATCCCGTCCCTCATAAAATCCGGCGGCCAGATTCTCGAAGCGCGTGTATTTACCAATGAAGGCCAAGCGGTCGGTGCCAATCTCACCGTTTCGGTGTTTACCAATGATGATCTCACCTATGCCCTTATCTGGGCTGTCTTCGTTGTAGACTTCGTCACGGTAGATGAAGGCGATGATATCCGCGTCCTGCTCGATGGCACCTGATTCACGCAGATCCGACATGACGGGGCGTTTGTTGGGGCGTTGTTCGAGGGAGCGGTTGAGCTGCGAGAGCGCCAAAACCGGGCATTCGAATTCCTTGGCCAGGGCCTTTAAGGAACGAGAGATTTCTGATATTTCCTGGGTACGGCCCTCGCTCTTACCCGCCACGGTCATCAGTTGCAGGTAATCGATCATCACTAACCCCAAGCGATTATTGTTTTCACGATAGACGCGTCGACAGCGCGCGCGCATTTCTTGGGGGGTAAGCGCGGCGGTGTCGTCTATGTACAGGGGCTTGTCTTTGAGCAGGTTAAACGCCGAGGTGAGCTTGGGCCAATCTTCTTCATCTAATTTACCAGAGCGCAAGCGGTTGGAAGGAATGCGCCCCACCGACGAATACATACGCATAAGAATCGATTCTTTGGGCATTTCCATGCTGAATACCAGCACTGGCAGGTCGGTGGCCAACAGGGCGTTCTCACACAGATTCATGGCGAAGGTGGTCTTACCCATAGAGGGTCGCCCGGCGATGATGACTAGGTCGGCGGTTTGGAAACCGTTAGTGCGCGTGTCGAGGTCGGTAAAGCCGGTGGTTAGCCCGGTGAGGCCGTCTGGCATGTTGAACAGTTCTTCGATTTTCTCTAGGGTGCGCGACATGATGGCGTTCACATGTTCTGGCCCCGCGTCCTTCTTGCCGCCCCCTTCGGCCACCTCGGCAATTTTCTTTTCGGCATCCGAGATAAGGTCGAGGGCTTCGCTGCCCATGTTGTTATAGGCGGAATCTGCGATGTCGGTGGCGGCTTCGGCCAAGCGCCGGAATAAGGCCTTCTCTTTTACGATGTCGGCATAGGCGGCGATGTTCGCCGCCGACGGGGTGTTTTCTACCAACTCAGATAAATAGGCCAGGCCGCCGCTATTGGCCAGCTCCTCTATGTCGTTTAATTCGTCGCTTAACGTCAGCACGTCGAAGGGCTTGTCTTCATCGGCAAGCTTGATGATGAGAGTGTATATTTGCGCGTGTTGAGCACGATAAAAGTCACCGGGTTGCAAGCGCTCACTCACCACCTCGAAGGCACGGTTATCCAGCATCAAGCCCCCGAGCACGGACTGTTCTGCTTCCACGGAATTGGGGGGCATCTTTAATTTAGCGACTTGCTCATCCATGGGGATATAAACTACTTGAGATGAAGATTAATGCGTTAGTGTGCCTTGTTTGTGGGCTTTGCTCAAGATGGAGGTTGAGCCGATATGCCCGCTGGGAGACGACTAAAAGATTCAGGCAGGGGCTGTTCTCGTAAAAGGTTCGGGCAGAGGCTGTCCTCGTAAAAGATTCGGGCAGGGGCTGTCCTCGTAAAAGATTCGGGCAGGGGCTGTTCTCGTAAAAGATTCGGGCAGGGGCTGCCCTCGTACGAGGCCACCCCGTGGCCGAAATCCTGAACATATGCGCTCCTTGGCATCCCTGCCAGCGCGCTATTGCTTGCATGGATGCAAGTACTTAGAATTTGTCGGGAACAAAATTCTGACCGTTCATCCTGAACATATGCGCTTCTTGGCATCCCTGCCAGCGCGCTATACCGTTCATCCTGAACATAAAAAAACCCGCCGTAGCGGGTTTTTTTCATCCATCGGCTAGCAGCCCATGGATTAGTCTTCGGCTACCACGTGGATAGTCAAAGTGGTGTTGACGTCGGCGTGCAAGTGCATGTCGATTTCAAACGTACCAGTAGTACGTAATGGGCCGTTAGGCAGACGAACTTCAGATTTGGCAACTTCGATACCAGCAGAACCGATAAGGTCAGCAAGATCACGAGTACCGATAGAACCGAACAATTTACCTTCTTCACCAGCTTTAACAGCCAATGTTAGTTCTAGTTCTTTGATTTCTTCAGCACGCTTCTGCGCAGCCACTAGCTTCTCGGCAGCAGCTTTCTCAAGTTCAGCACGACGCGCACCAAAAGACTCAAGGTTTGCAGCCGTTGCAGGAACCGCTTTACGCTGAGGGATCAAGAAGTTACGACCGTAACCAGATTTAACGTTTACTTTGTCGCCTAGGCCACCAAGTTTCGCTACTTTTTCTAAAAGAATAATTTCCATTTTAAACACCTTACAGGGCTGGTTGTGTATTTTTCTAAATGAATAGTAAAAACACCACACAACAAATTAAAATTTAGTTCGCCGTTTCATTTAGTCGCCCGCGAATATCGATGAAGATATCCACCAAGGCGACTAAAATTAGTAATGCGTACATATACGGCAAAAAGAACACTAGGCTAATGTAAAAGGTCATTATCCATTGTGAACTTAATTGCTTCTTTGCCACTATGCCGTGAATCAGGCTCACTCCCATGACAAACATGGGTGCCAGCACGACGGGGATCCAAGATGCCAGCTGGCTGCTGGACACCCCCACAAACAACACCAAAACCGCTAACAACGCGTACCAATGAGGCAGACGCAGGGCCTGGAATTCTTTGCCGAATGCACCGGGATTAAACATCTTTGCCTGCCAACTGCGAGCCAGCAATAAGGCTCCGATGGCAAACAATTGCAGCAAGGCTGCGATGCCCCCTAATAATAGCGGTAAAATCCACGGCTCGAGCATAGTCGCGGCGTGCGGGTCCTCTGCTGTGAGGAGCTGGCTGTATTGCTGCGCACCCTGTTGCAATATGTCAAACCACAATGGGCTCAAACTGGGCAACAAGGCCACCACCAACCACCCCAGCAGCAAAGACGCCGCCATGGCCTTGGGTAGGGAGACCGCCGAGCGCAATACGCTGGCCATCGCCGCACACCCCAACACCACCATGAAGGCGGTGATCTCCTGCTGCAAGCCATACCAGACAACGCCGGGTAACAAGGCAGGCAACAGAACATTAATACCTTTATTGAGGCCCTGGCGAAGAATCACTAAGGCCACAATGGCAGCACTCAGCCAATACATGAGCGGAATGGCTGCAAACAGTACGGCTAGAAGCGCGGCCTGACGAGGGCCCTGCATGACAAAACGTGCAATGGCGCTCATCAGATTAAGCCTTACTTATGCGCGTCTGTGTACTGGATAAGAGCAACGTAACGAGCACGCTTAATCGCAGTAGATAGCTGACGCTGGTATTTAGCTTTAGTACCAGTGATACGGCTAGGAACGATCTTGCCAGTTTCGGTTACGTAACCTTTAAGCATTTCTAGGTCTTTGTAATCGATCTCAGCTGCGCCTTCGGCAGAGAAACGACAAAACTTACGACGACGGAAAAAACGAGACATAACTATTCCTCCAATTATTCAGCAGAATCGGCAGCGGGTGCTGCTTCTTCAGTTTTTGTTTCAGCTGGGGCAGCAGTCTCTTCACGACGTGGACGATCGTCACGACGATCTTGGCGGCTTTCAGCAGCTTTAATTGGAGACATCTCTGTAACCGGACCCTTAGTACGAATAACCATGCTACGGATAACAGCATCGTTGAAACGGAAAGTCTGGTTTAACTCGTCTAGAGTTTCGTTGCCACATTCGATATTCATAAGAATATAGTGTGCTTTGTGGATCTTTTGGATTGGGTAAGCTAAGTGACGACGGCCCCAATCTTCAAGGCGGTGAATAGCACCACCCGCTTCAGTGATTGAGTTAGTGTAACGCTCAACCATAGAGGTTACTTGTTCGCTTTGATCTGGGTGAACCAGAAAAATTACTTCATAATGACGCATTAAATGCTCCTTATGGGTTTAGAAGCCTTGAGTTACGCCCTCTTTATAGAGGTGCCTCAAGACAAGGAGACCTGATTTTTTACCTAGGCCACGCAAAGCGGGGCCACAGATATACATCAGGGGGCGCGCATTATGTGCAATAAACCACCAAATTGCAACCCGTAAGCCAAGGGCCTGCAGGG
>CAJXIK010000012.1 GCA_913054445.1 uncultured Bermanella sp. | reverse complement strand
TTTTAAAAACGAAGACCAGTTAAACTAACAGCCACAATTCAAAAATTCGCGACTAAAAACAAAACTACGTTCGTAAACTATCTTATAACTACAGAGGGGGCATTTCACCACATCTGTCATTTTTTTACTAATAAAAAATGATTAATCTAACAACGGAGCCTCAGAGGCTTCCGGCAGTACCTGCTCCAACACCGGCACTTCTGACTCAACCGGAGTCGCCATCTGCACCTCTTCGATGCTAGGCAGGCCCTGATCAACAATGCCCGTGGCTTTTTCCTTGGCGAAGTAGGCCAAAGCAAAACTGGTCGCAAAGAAAATAATGGCGAAAAATGACGTGGCACGGGTCAGAAAATTACCCGAACCAGCACTGCCAAATACTGTCTGTGAAGCACCGCCACCAAAACTCGCACCAGCTTCTGCGCCTTTACCCTGCTGAATAAGAACCAGAGCGATAATGCCGACGGCGATAACGATATGAACAATTACAATTAAATTTTCCATAAATCCTGCCTAACTTGCTGCTTTACAGATTTCCATAAAATCACCTGCATTAAGAGACGCACCGCCTACTAATGCCCCGTCTACATCTGGTTGGGCAAAAATTTCTGCCGCATTACCAGGCTTAACGCTGCCGCCATATAATATCTGCATATTTTGCGCAACGCATTGATCGTTTTTCGCCAGCAAGCTGCGGATGGCACTATGCACTTCCTGAGCCTGTTGCGGTGTTGCCGTTTTACCTGTGCCTATAGCCCAAATGGGCTCATAAGCGATGACTGCCTGGGCAAACTTCTGAATACCCACAACATCTAATACTGCCTGTATTTGCCGAGAGATAACCTCGACCGTCGTGCCCGCTTCTCTTTGCTGCAGCGACTCACCCACGCATAATATGGGGGTAATATTTCCTGTCTGCGCCTGTACAAACTTGGCCGCTACCTGGGCGTCGTTTTCTGCAAACAACTCGCGTCGCTCGCTGTGACCGATGATGACATAATCACAAGAAAAATCTTGCAGCATGGCCACACTGGTCTCGCCGGTGAAGGCACCTTGTGCATGCTCGCTGATATTTTGCGCACCCCATTTAACAGGGGTCGCCGCCAACAAACTCTTACATTGAAACAGGTATGGCGCCGTTGAAAAAACGGCCATATCCAGCGTCTTCAACTGACTTAAACCCTTTGCCAACTGACTCAAACGAGTCTGGTTTTCGGCCAACGAGCCGTGCATTTTCCAATTGCCTGCCACAAATTTGCGACGCATATCTTTCCACCTATCACAGGAAGGAGGCGATACTACCTAAGATGCCTCCATCACGCAAGCCAAGTACACCCAGAGCAGGCTCGGGATGCATTTTAGCCGCTAAAATGCACATTTTTTAAACTGCGCAGCTCACCACATCGACCAAACGATCCACGAGGGACACCACTAAGGCTTCGTCTTCACCCTCCACCATGACCCGCACCACAGGCTCAGTGCCACTGGGTCGCAATAGAACTCGGCCGCGTCCCGCTAACTCAACTTCGGCCTGGCTCACCGCCTGCAACACTCGTTCGTGACTCACTACAGACTTGTCGCTGACTCGTACATTTTTCATCACCTGGGGGAACTTAACCATGCCTTGCTTAAAATCATGCAGCTGCTGGCCGTGCGCCTTGAGCGCCTTTAATACCTGTAGCGCGGCCACGATACCATCACCCGTGGTGGTGGCATTTAGGCACAAAAGATGCCCGGAATTCTCTCCCCCCAACGCCCAGTTGTGCTCTTGCAGCTGCTGTAAGACATAGCGATCACCCACATTAGCCCGCACGAAAGGAATGTTCAGCTCCTTGAGAGCCAGCTCCATACCCATGTTGGTCATGAGGGTTCCCACAACCCCCCCTTGTAACTCGTCTAAATCTTGCTGATGGCGAGCAATCATAAAGATAAGCTCATCGCCGTCGATTAACTCGCCCCTGTGATCAACCATGGCCACGCGGTCGCCGTCACCATCGAACGCGATGCCTAGGTCGGCCTCCATCTCCAGCACTTTTTCCTGCAAGGCCTGTGGCGAGGTGGAGCCCACCCCTTCGTTAATATTCAAGCCATCCGGTTCGTTACCAATACTGTAAACCTCGGCCCCAAGCTCGGAAAATACCGACGGCGCTATTTGATAGGTGGCACCGTGGGCACAATCGAGCACAATGCGCATACCCTTAAGACTCAAGCCGAACACGGTGCTCTTACAAAATTCGATGTAACGCCCAGCCGCATCATCGATGCGCTTAACCTTACCCAGCTTATCGGATGCCACGACTGCCATGGGCTGATCCAACAGGGCCTCAATGGCATCTTCGGTTTCATCATCTAGTTTACTGCCGTCTGCGGTAAAAAATTTAATACCATTGTCGTAAAATGGGTTGTGCGAGGCGCTGATCACGATGCCCGCATCGGCGTGAAAGGTGCGCGTTAGGTAGGCAATACCCGGCGTCGGCATAGGACCCAATAAACCTATATCCACCCCCGCCGCCGACAAACCAGCCTCCAGTGCTGACTCGAACATATAACCCGAGATACGCGTGTCTTTGCCGATAAGAATGTGGTGCTTGCCTTGGCTGGCAAAAATTTTACCCGCCGCCCAGCCCAGCTTCATGACAAATTCAGGGGTAATAGGGGACTCACCAACTCGACCGCGAATGCCGTCCGTTCCAAAATATTTGCGTGCCATAGTTTTCCTTACTATTTCAACATTCTAATTATTACGAGGTTTTAATCATTGCTGTTGCTGCGCTGCTCTTACGATTTCTAGGGCATCTACGGTCTCTTTCACATCGTGAACACGGATGATGTGAGCCCCCTTCATGGCCGCGATGACCGCCCCTGCCAAACTGCCAGCCAAGCGTTCGCTCACACTACAATTGTTTAGCTGGGCCGCTATCATGGATTTACGGGACAACCCTATCAAGATAGGCACATCGAGCGCCTTAAAGTCTTCGAGCTTCGCTAGCAGCTGGTAATTATGTTCGAGCGATTTGCCAAAGCCAAACCCTGGGTCGATGAGCAGCCGATCCTTAGAGATCCCCGCATCGACACAGGCCTGCATGCGCGCCCCTAAGAAGTCTTGCACATCATGCAAAACATGCCCATAACCAGGGCTCAATTGCATCGTCGTCGGCTCACCCTGCATATGCATCAAACAAACCGGTAGATCAGTCTGTTTGGCGGCAGAAATGGCACCATCGCATCGTAAGGCGCGCACATCATTAATCAAGTGAGCACCGGCGGCCTTTGCCGCCAGCATGACCTCTGGACGACTACTGTCGACACTGATGCTGATATCCAACTGCGCAGCGATGGCCTCTATCAGCGGAATGACTCGCTCCAATTCCTCTTGCAGCGCCACCTTAGCCGCTCCCGGACGGGTCGACTCTCCCCCCACATCTATAATGGCGGCACCTTGTGCCACCATCTCTTGCGCTCGAAACAGGGCCGCATCCAAGGAGGCGTGCTGGCCGCCGTCACTAAAGGAATCCGGGGTGGCATTTAGCACCCCCATGACTCGAGGGCTCGATAGATCCAAAATTCGATCCGCACAACGCAGTTTCATAACAACTCGGTTTTTAATGTTTTTTTAAGCGTTTGATTTCAACACAGCAGATAGCACAAAGGCAATGGGTAAGCCCATTGCCTTTGTATGCAGCATATCGATACGATTAAAGTTTGCTGGCTTCTTCGCCGGGGGATGGCTTGCTGTCGTCTTCGCTGGACACATCGACCTTAACCTCAGGCTCTGCCGCCTGGGGAGAGTCACCGTTGCCCTTGTCTTCATCCGACCAGGATTGCGGAGGGCGGGGTTTTTGACCGCTCATGATGTCATCGATCTGTTTGCTGTCGATGGTCTCATATTCCATCAAGGCGTCTTTCATCATCTCTAGCTGCCCGCGATGCTCTACGAGGATTTCTTCGGCCTTTGTGTAGCAACGATCCAACACAGATTTAACTTCGGCGTCTATACTGCGAGCGGTCTCATCTGACAGATGCGCCATCTGACCACCGCCAGACGAACCTATGTAGCCGTTTTGCTCTTCCTCAACGTACAGCTGAGCACCGAGCTTCTCAGACAAGCCCCACTTGGTCACATAGTTGCGAGCATACTGAGTGGCGCGTTCGATGTCATTAGACGCACCTGTGGTCACGCCATCCTTGCCTAGAGTAATCTCTTCGGCGATACGACCACCATATAAGGAGCAAATATTGCTTTCTATGCCACGCTTACTAATGCTGTAGCGATCTTCTTCCGGCAAGAACATCGTCACACCCAAGGCACGGCCACGGGGGATAATGGACACTTTATAGACAGGGTCGTGCTCTGGCATGATGCGACCGACGATGGCGTGGCCCGCTTCATGATAGGCGGTGTTGATTTTTTCGTTTTCAGACATGACCATGGACTTGCGCTCGGCACCCATCATGATTTTATCTTTGGCTTTCTCGAACTCCTCCATGGTCACACTGGTGCGCTCCGCACGGGCGGCAAACAGGGCGGCCTCGTTCACTAGGTTGGCAAGGTCGGCACCGGAAAAACCAGGCGTACCACGGGCAATCACCTTGGGTTCTACGTTTTCGCTAATTGGCACCTTACGCATGTGCACCTTAAGGATTTGCTCGCGTCCGCGAATATCGGGTAAGCCCACCACCACCTGACGGTCGAAACGACCCGGTCGCAGCAAGGCTGGATCCAATACATCTGGGCGGTTAGTGGCGGCGATGACGATGATGCCGTCGTTGCCTTCGAAGCCGTCCATCTCTACCAGTAACTGGTTTAAGGTTTGCTCGCGCTCGTCGTTACCGCCGCCCACGCCCACGCCTCGACTACGACCCACCGCGTCTATTTCATCTATGAAGATGATACAGGGAGATTGTTTCTTGGCTTGCTCGAACATATCACGCACTCGTGATGCGCCGACGCCCACGAACATCTCAACAAAATCTGAGCCCGATATGGCAAAGAAAGGCACCTTGGCTTCACCGGCGATGGCCTTGGCCAGCAGAGTCTTACCCGTACCCGGCTGCCCCACCATCAATATGCCACGGGGAATCTGGCCGCCTAAGCGTTGGTATCTGGCTGGGTCTCGTAAGAATTCTACCAACTCCTGCACATCTTCCTTGGCTTCATCACAGCCTGCCACATCGGCAAACGTGGTTTTAATTTGATCTTCTCCCAGCAGCTTAGCCTTGGACTTACCAAACGACATGGGACCACGACCGCCACCGCCGCCGCCCTGCATCTGCCGCATGAAAAACATGAATACCGCGATAATCACGAGAATAGGAAATGAAGCGACCAGCAGCTGAGTCCAGATGCTCTGCGGCTCTTGTTTTTTGCCCTTAACCTCAACCTTGTGGTTGAAGAGGTCATCCATTAACTTAGGATCGTGAATGGGGCGCACGGTCTCGAAGGTCTGGCCGTTATTGTATTCACCCACAATGTCGGGGCCGGATATGCTGACTTTTTTAACATCGCCCTGCCTTACCAATTCAACAAATTGGGAGTAGGCAATTTCTTGGTTGGATACGGGAGAATCAAGCTTTTGAAAAACAGTGAGCAACACTGCCGCAATGATGAGCCATAATATTAAATTCTTTGCCATGTCTACCGAGTCCAACCTCTACAATCTGTTAAATTACCAAGTATTTCTAACGATACTACATACACACGCACTTAGTCACGAACCGTGCCGTCGAGCAATCAATTAATGATAGCACACACAGAATGGCTCACGAACGCCCAGCCGAGGCTAGACGCTGCCTAAGCTACGCGCCGCCCTTGAAACCCTTGCCGAGCAAATACACTTCCCGCGAGCGGGCGCGTGACGAGTCGGGCTTGCGGGTAACGACTTTTTGAAAATTTTCACGCAAGGCGCGCAGATATTCATCGAAGCCCTCGCCCTGAAAGACTTTAGCCACAAAGTTGCCGCCCGGCTTCAAAATTTGCACCCCCAAGTCTAGGGCCAGCTCCACCAAATACATGGCTGCCGGTTGATCCACCGCGCTCATGCCACTCATGTTGGGGGCCATATCCGAGATTACAAGGTCTGCACGCTCGCCATTCATGGCCTGCAAAATAGATTCATAGACGCTTGCCTCGGTGAAATCACCTTTAATAAAGGTAACATCGGCCAGCGCGTCCATGTCTAAGATGTCTGACGCCACCACACTGCCCTTATCACCCACTAGCCGCGCCGCCACCTGAGACCAGCCCCCCGGAGCACTGCCCAGATCCACCACCTTCATACCCGGCTTGATAAGCTTGTCTTTTTCCTGCATCTCTAGCAGTTTATAACTGGCCCGACTGCGATAGCCATCCTGCTTAGACTGCTTTACGAAGCGATCATCGAAGTGCTCTTTAAGCCAAGCTTTACTGGTTTTTGATTGGGCCATAGTAAGTGTTACTGCAAAAGGGTGTGTGCCTGTTATAATACTAAAATTCGACCCAAAGGTCGTACTTACATTCGATTTAGACACTTCAATTAGACTTTTGATTTCGAGAAGCAGTAATGGCGCTATCACCAGACCGTAAAAAAGCCCTAAGAACCATAGGCCACAAGCTTAATCCTGTTGTGATCGTGGCCGGTAATGGCCTCAACGAAAACGTGTTAATGGAGATTAACCGCGCCTTGGAAGATCATGAACTGATCAAGGTGAAATACTCGGTGGGCGACCGCGAACTCAAGCAAACGCTTATCGAGCAAACTCTCAAGAGCTGTCGCGCCACCCTAGTGCAAGGCATCGGCAACATTGCCCTGCTATACAGGGCAGCAAAAGAGCCCGATCCTAAAAAATCGAACCTATTGCGCTAATCGCGCCGACCTAAAAAACTCCTTCGGGAGTTTTTTACGTTAACGCCCCATCAAACCTAGGGTGACAATGCCCACCACCACGATAGCACCGCCCACTAGCTGCACCTCATTCAATAGCTGACCCAACAGCGCATAGGCTAAAAACAAGGCCGCCACCGGCTCACCATTGAGCATGGGCGAGTTACTGGCCATATCGAGCCGCGGGGCCAACACAAACAAGAGCGTAAAGGCGACGCCATACATCACCGCTAAGCCAGCCAAACCCCACCAGCCAACATCGCTTTGCGGTAAATCCAAGCCTCCGGGCAACACCTCAAACACCCCCATGACAGCCGCGATAATGACCACTACTAGCATGGTATAACTGCTGCGCACCGAGCCTGCAATGGGGGCCAAGTGGTACTGAGTCAGCCACATGGTCAGCGCCAAAAATAAGGCGGCCAGGGTGGCGAGCACGATGCCCAGCAGGGTCTCGGCACCGACATTCGCCCCATTAAACGCAGAGCTAATATCCAGCACCAGCACCAGACCGAAAAGGATAGTCATTAATAAGATGAAGGTCTTAACATTGGGTTGGCGCTTGCCCAGCGCCCAACTGGCCAGAATAAACATCATGGGCCAGGTATTCACCAACAGCAGCGCCATGGCCACGGGTACACGGGTGATGGCGGAGTACAAACACACGCTTTGCGCGGCGATCAATACTCCCACCGCGATTTGTGCGGCCACCATCTGTTTGGGGATTTTAAACGCCGCCCTGCCGATGAAGGCAATCAGCAACATTAATATTAGTGCCACCCCAGAACGAGCCAGCACCGCCAACAACAAACCGACACCGTCAGAAAACGCAAAGCGCGCGGCAATGTGATTGCCGGCAAACAGCGTGGCGCACAGCACCAGAATGAAGATGGCCAGTGGCCTAGGCAGTGGCTTAGGCCCTTGGCTAGGCAACGGATTAGTCAACGGGTTAGGTAGAGACCTAGCCACACCAGACGCGAGCGTTTCTAAACATACGCATCCAGGCACCGTCTTCGCTCCATTCATCTGGGCAATGACTGTTTTGTACGGCACGGAATACGCGCTCTGGGTGCGGCATCATGATGGTCACGCGGCCATTGGCGGCGGTTAGCCCGGTAATGCCCTGAGTCGAGCCATTGGGGTTCGCAGGGTAAGCTTCGGTGGTTAAGCCGAAGTTATCCACATAACGCAATGCCACGCAGGCATTCTCGTTCACGGCGGCTAAATCTGCGGCGTCGGCGAACTCGGCGTGACCCTCACCGTGGGCGATGGCGATGGGCATGCGCGAACCTGCCATGCCCTCTAGCAGGATAGAGTCGCTGTCTTGTACCTCGACCATAGCCACGCGGGCCTCAAACTGCTCCGATTGGTTACGCACAAAGTGCGGCCAGTTTTGCGCACCTGGAATTAGCTCGTGCAGGTTAGACAGCATCTGGCAGCCGTTACACACGCCTAAGGTGAACGTATCTGCACGCTCGAAGAAGTTCTTAAACTGGGCGCGGGCGATGTCGTTAAACAAAATAGACTTCGCCCAGCCTTCACCGGCACCCAATACGTCACCGTATGAGAAACCACCACAGGCCACTAGGCCACGGAAACCGTCTAACGTGACACGACCACTCAAGACATCACTCATGTGGACGTCCTGCGTGCTGAAACCGGCCTTGTCGAAGGCGGCAGCCATTTCAATCTGACCGTTGACACCCTGCTCACGCAAGATGGCGACTCGGGGGCGCTCACCCTTAGCAAATGGCGCGGCTACGTCTTGGTTGACGTCGAAGCTCAGCTCGGCGTGCAAACCTGGGTCGTCGCTGTCTAGCAAGCTATCGAACTCTTGCTGGGCGCAGTGGGCATTATCACGCATGGCCTGAACCTCATAAGAGGTTCGTGACCACAGGCGATGCAAGTCGACACGCGACTCGCTTAACAGTTCGACGCCGTCGAGGGTGACGCTGATGCTGTCGCGGTCGTTGATGTTAGCGATGACGTGAGTGCAGTCATCGAGTCCGGCGGCAGCCAGCTGCATCATTACAAACTCGCTGTCGGTCTTGCGCACTTGAATCACCGCGCCCAGCTCTTCGGCGAACAAGGCAGGTATTACCTCGTCTGCGGACTTAGCGATGGCATCTAGGTTAATGTCTAGGCCCAAGTGACCGGCAAAGCTCATCTCGGTGAGGGTGGCCCATAGGCCACCGTCTGAACGGTCGTGATACGCCAGTAAAATATCGTCTTGATTTAAACCCTGAATCACCGCGAAGAAGGCCTTTAGGTCTTCGCTGTCATCCACGTCTGGGGTGACATTGCCCAGCTGAGAAAACACCTGCGTGAGCGCCGAGGCCCCTAACCGGTTTTGGCCACGACCTAGGTCTATTAACAATAATTCACTGTCTTCATCGTCACCACGCAGCTGCGGAGTGAGCGTCTTAGACGCATCCAGCACCGGAGCAAAACCTGTGACCACTAAGGACATGGGTGAGGTCACGGTCTTTTCTTCGTCTGTGTTGCTATTGGTGCGCTCACTCCACTTGGTCTTCATGGACATGGAGTCCTTGCCCACGGGAATGGTTAAGCCCAGCTCGGGGCACAGCTCCATGCCCACCGCCTTAACGGTTTGATAAAGCTTGTCGTCTTCACCCGGGTGGCCGGCGGCACACATCCAGTTGGCAGACAGCTTGACGTTTTCTAGCTTTTCGATGTTGGCGGCGGCGATGTTGGTCACCACCTCACCCACTGCCATGCGGCCCGAAGCGGGTGCATTAATGAGCGCCGCCGGAGTGCGTTCACCCATGGCCATGGCCTCACCGCTTAAGCCATCGTATGAGGCGGTGGTCACGGCTACGTCGGCCACCGGTACCTGCCAAGGGCCCACAAACTGATCGCGAGCCACGGTGCCGGTAATGGAACGGTCACCTATGGTGATCAAGAAACTCTTGCTGGCCACGCTGGGCAGTTGCAACACTCGCTGCGCCGCATCTTTTAGTTCGATGCCGTCAAGGTTAACCGCCGATAGGGCGAGTTCGTGACGCGTCACATCGCGGTGCATGCGCGGGGCCTTGCCCAATAAAACCTGTAAGGGTAAATCCACGGGCTGGTCGCCAAAGTGACTATCGGTCACCGTCAGGTGCTTCTCTTCTGTGGCCTCGCCGATGACGGCAAACGGACAACGCTCGCGCCGACAGATGTCTTCGAATTGGGCCAAATTTTCGGGGGCCACCGACAACACATAACGCTCCTGGGATTCGTTGCACCAGATGGCCAGCGGGCTCATGCCAGGCTCATCGTTAGGCACCTTGCGCAGCTCAAACTTACCGCCACGGTCGGCATCGTTAACCAGCTCGGGGAAGGCGTTAGACAAACCACCGGCACCCACATCGTGAATGAAGACGATGGGGTTTTCGCCACCTAGCTGCCAGCAGCGGTCGATGACCTCCTGACAGCGGCGCTCCATTTCGGGATTACCACGCTGCACCGATGCAAAGTCGAGGTCTTCGTTGGACTCTCCGGTATCCACCGAGGAGGCCGCACTGCCGCCCAAGCCAATCTGCATGGCAGGGCCGCCTAAGACGATGAGCTTGCCGCCCACGGGGATTTCTTTTTTCTGTACGTGTTCTTCGCGAATGTTGCCGTAACCACCGGCAATCATGATGGGCTTGTGATAACCGCGCACCTCGTTGTCGGCAAATTGTTCGTAGGTACGGAAATAACCACACAGGTTAGGACGGCCAAATTCGTTGTTAAAGGCGGCTCCACCGATGGGGCCTTCTAACATGATATCTAGCGCCGAGGCGATGCGCTGGGGCTTGCCATAGTGGCTCTCCCAAGGCTGCTCATAGCCAGGAATTTTCAAATCGGAGACGCTAAAGCCGGTTAAGCCCGCTTTGGGTTTAGAGCCGATGCCGGTGGCACCCTCGTCACGAATTTCACCACCCGAACCGGTGGCCGCCCCCGAAAACGGCGCGATGGCAGTTGGGTGGTTGTGGGTCTCGACCTTCATCAAGATGGCCATCTGCTCTTGATGGTAGCGGTACTCTTGAGATTCTGGATCTGGGAAGAAACGTCCAGCTTGGGAGCCACGAATGACCGAGGCGTTGTCTTTATAGGCCGATAGGATGTTGTCGCTAAAACACTCGTAGGTGTTTTTAATCATCTGAAACAGGGATTTGTCTTGGGCCTGACCGTCGATATCCCAGCTGGCATTGAAAATCTTGTGGCGACAATGCTCGGAGTTGGCCTGGGCAAACATCATTAATTCGATGTCGTTAGGGTTACGCCCCAATACCTTGTAGTTATCCACTAGGTAGCTGATTTCATCGTCGGCCAGAGCCAAGCCTAACGCTTTATTGGCTGACTCTAGGGCCGCCGCGCCGCCGTTTAAAATATCAACCTGAGTCATGCGCTCGGGCTGAGCATGACTGAACAGAGCCGCCGCGCCATCGAAATCACTCAATACGGTTTCCACCATGCGATCAAACAGGTGCACCTGAATCGCGGCCACATCCTCTGAGCCCGCAACCCAATAAGCCACGCCGCGCTCAATACGGCTAATCTTGCTTAACCCACAGTTCTTGGCGATGTCGGTGGCCTTGGACGACCAAGGGCTAATAGTGCCCATGCGCGGCACTACCAGCATCAACTGGCTTTGTGGCTGCTCGGCTTGAGCCTTTGGCCCGTAACGCAAGATGCGCTGCAAGGTGGCCAGCTCGTCGGCGGACAACTCATCATTCACCTCGATGAAATGAACAAACTCACCGTAAACGGCGGTCACATCGGGATGCGTTAACTGGATCTTGGCAAGCAGCTTTTCACGACGGAATGCGGAAAGTGCAGGAGCACCGGACAATTTGAGCATTGCTCTGGCCTACTGATTGAGTGGTAAAAATTAGGGGCGTAATTCTAAA
Source organism: uncultured Bermanella sp. (assembly GCA_913054445.1). Lineage (GTDB taxonomy): Bacteria > Pseudomonadota > Gammaproteobacteria > Pseudomonadales > Oceanobacteraceae > Bermanella. The sequence goes on along the minus strand of CAJXIK010000012.1, from coordinate 5,857 downwards.
GGAAAGCACCGCCTGCCACCAGCCTTATGTACAGGATGTACGGTATGACGCGCTGCCAGGGATGGCAAAGAGCGGCGATGGTCTGGATATAGCGGATGGACGAGTCGGCCACAGGGTGGCCTCGTACGAGGGCAGCCCCTGCCCGACCAGCGGCAATAGCAAGAACCGGCCACAACACAGCCCCTGCCCCTGCCCGATCAACAGCAAAGGCAAGAACCGGACATAGCACAACCCCCACCCGATCAGCGCAAAGGCAAGAACCGGCCACAGCACAGCCCCCGCCCGATCAGCGGCAATAGCAAGAACCCGCCACAGTACAGACACCACCCGATCAGCGCATATAGCAAACAGCGGCCATGACTAAACCACGAGGCCCGCCCACACATCCCTAGTTAATCCGATTTCCAATCACCACCCGAGAAATTCCACCATATAACTAAAGATTCTAAAAGAGAGAAGTTCAACAACCACGGGGCCTGAGAGCTATTTGTATGAATTTTAAGCAAACTGGCCTAAAAATTAAGTTGGCACTTTCGCCATCCACTAATAAAATGTGCCCCAGATCACACTTTACGGCCAAATATTAGGGGGTATAAATGCAGCAAGCTCATGTGACTAAGCAACAATGGCTCATTAAATTCGGTTTTGCCCTCAGCCTACTAGCCCTCGTGGCAGCCATTGCCATTCACTCTGGCAATCAACACCAATATAAAGACGTGGTGGAGAGCGGCGTCCTTAAAATCATCACTCGCAACAGCCCCACCACCTATTTTCAGGACCGAGATCAAAGCTCGGGCTTCGAATATGAGCTGGCTCTAAGATTCTCAGAATACCTAGGGGTAGAATTGCAGGTTCAGGTGGCCAACAGCCTCGAGGACTTAATTACCGAGGTAGAATCTGGCAACGTGGCCTTTGCCGCCGCAGGGCTCACCGTCACCGCGGCACGCAGCGAGCACGTGACCTTTGCCGACAGCTACATGTCCGTGACCCAGCAGCTTATTTACCGCACCGACCGTAAGCGCCCGAAGAGCATGCAGGCCATGTTAGAGGGCACGTTAATGGTGACCGCCCACAGCAGCCACGCCCAACAACTACGTCACCTGCAAAGCACTACTATGCCAGAGCTAAGCTGGATAGAGCGCGACGATGCCGAGGTCAGCGAATTGGTGCAAATGGTGCAAAACGGCGAAATAGACTTCACCATAGTAGACAGCAATGAATTCGAGGCCCTGTCCGGTTTTTACCCTAAGGTCCGCACCGCCTTCGATGTGAGCCCTCCGCAAGATTTAGCCTGGGCCTTTGCCAAGTTCAGCGATAATAAGCTACTAAACGAAGCCCGCGATTTTTTCCACTTAATGCGCGAAACCGGTTTATTGGCACAGCTACAGGAACGCTATTACGGCCACCAAAAGCAGCTCGATAACATGGGCACCCTCACCTTTTTACGCCAGGCCGACGAACGCCTAGAAAAGTATCAATCATTATTTGAAGAAAACGGCCAGCGGCACGATGTGGACTGGCGTTTGCTGGCGGCGATTGGCTATCAAGAAAGCCACTGGCGCTCGCTGGCCCGCTCGCGCACCGGCGTACGAGGCTTAATGATGCTCACCCGCACCACCGCCAAGGAAATGGGCGTACACAACCGTTTGAATGCAGAACAGAGCATAGTGGGCGGCAGCGCTTACTTTGCCAAACTCAAGAAACGCTTCAAGCACATCGACGAACCCGACCGCACTTGGTTGTCGCTAGCCGCCTACAACGTGGGTGCCGGTCATGTTAGAGATGCACAGAGGATAACGGAGCTGCAAGGGGCCGACCCCGAGCGCTGGATGGATGTCAAAGAGCGCCTGCCCTTACTGACCAAGAAGAAATACTACAAGCACACCCGATACGGATACGCTCGCGGTTATGAACCTGTGCATTATGTGCAAAATATTAGAAAGTTTTATGACCTGCTGGTGTGGCGCGAGCAGCCAGAGCCCAGCTATAGCCTGTCAGAGGAAGGCTCTATCTTTACTGCCAGCAACACCTATACGACGATTCCCCCCCTCACTCGCGTTAATTGAGTGACGGCACCCAGAGTTAGACCGCTTCACCGGCTTAGGCCGGTTTTTTTATTTCTGCGCGCGGGCCTGCAACTTCAACTGTTTCTTCTGCGCGCGGCGCATCTTGAAGAAGTCCTGCATTAATTCGCTGCTTTCTTGCGCCAGTACGCCAGACACCACCGCTACCTCATGGTTAAAATAGCCCTGCTCGAACACTTTCATCTGCGAGCACACTACGCCAGCCTTGGGCTCCAGCGCGGCGAATATCAAGCGTTTAATACGTGCATGCACTATGGCACCGCTGCACATCGTGCAGGGCTCTACGGTCACATATAAGTCGGCATCCAGCAGGCGGTAATTCTTGATGTGGTGCGCCGCATCCCGCAGCGCCATCACTTCCGCGTGGGCACAGGGGTCATGACCAGTGATGGGCTGATTAAAACCACGGCCTATGACCTCGCCGTCTAAGACCACCACCGCGCCCACGGGAACCTCTGCTAGGGCGTATGCCTTCTTAGCCTCTTGCAGGGCTTGCGCCATGAAAAATTCATGATTGTGTTGAGCTTCACTCATACGTTAAAAAGTAAACTCTAACTCGGGCTGCACCAATAGTGACTGCAATTTATGTTTAATCTCGCTCAACCTAGGGCGAAATACCGTGTCTTCGTGCATGCAGGTATTTTTCAGTTCGGTTAGTGCGCCGATTAAACTTGAATCGTAACCCTCACTATTATGAGCCAGCAAGTCTTCCAGCAGGCAGGCAAGGGCCCTCACCTCGACACTCTCCATGGCCTCACGCTGCACCTGTGGCAATACCGACAAATCAGACGCCGCGCCGAAGTCACCGAATAAGACCGAGGCCTGTTCATCTATCATAGTGTTGTGCGCATACACATCACCATGGCTCACTTTTTGCGCATGCAGATGAGTCAGGATATCCGCCATGCTGAAGGCGATCTTGGTAATTTGCTCCGGCGTGAACTCGGTGCCCGCCTTAAAGGTGTCGCGCGTGCAGCTCGCCAATGAAGGGGGCAGGCCTAAATTATAAAAAGACGCGGGTATCAGCTTCATGACCAAGCCCAGTTGATTCCTTTGCGCAATCTTGGCCACCACCTTAATTAAGTTAGGGTGCTCACCTGCGGCTAGACAGCAGTTTAATTCGTCTTGTGGGTAACCGTCGCTGGTGACCTCGCCCTTGAATAATTTAACCGCTATCTCAGAATCCACGCCCTTCAGGCTAGCCGGTTGCTTAATCCAGTTAGCATGATGAATCACCCCGGAAGCCCCCTCCCCTAACGGGTGATTAAGCTGAATATTCGCCATATTCACCTTAACCATGGGCGCATCCGCCAGCTTTGCATTGAAGGCATTACCTGAAAACGCCAACCAAGACATCTTCGGTAACTGTAACAACCAATCGGGCAAGGCGCTTAATTTATTAGCCGACAAGCGCGCCAACTCTAGGTTGCGGCAGTTGGCCATGGAACTTGGCAACTCGCTTAGGCGGTTGCCTGCCAGCGCCAGTTTTTGCAAACGAGATAGCTGGCCCATGGAGTCGGGCAGTTTTTCAATTTTATTATCGGTCAGAATTAACCAGCGAGTCTGTAACGGCAGTGAATTTTCGCCAACGGTTTTTATCTGATTCGCCTTAAAGCCGATCATCTCCAGTTTTGGGCACTCTGCCAGCACTGCGGGCAAGTGATCAAACTGATTATTCGATAAAAACAAGATTTTAAGCTGATGCAAGCGGCCCAGATCGGCGGGTAAATGGCTTAATTGATTGTTGGAAAGGTCTAGCACTTCCAAGGAGTCGGCCAGATCAAATATTTCCCGTGGAAACTCTGTTAGCTTCTCGGCTAATTGCAGGCGTGTGATCGCGGGCTCTGCGGATGCAAGCTCGCCCGATATTAACTGCTGTAAGGTGTGCAAATTGTTGACTCTGGGGTGTATAAAATTGCGGCTATTCTAAGGCATAAGAAGGGAAGGGGGAAGTCACTCGGGGACAAACATAAGGGGATTCAGCACTAGCCCTATAGCATGGAAATTAACGCTACAGACTGCGATGATTTCAATAACTGAAACTTAGCGGCTAAGTGAGTTTGGATCAACGTTGGGTTTAGTGCTTTTTTAGGATGCTCGAGGCAAGCCCTCATGGACGAGTCCACGGCGACCTAAAAAAGTACTAAACCCAACGTTGATCAGGCGGATTCCACAGTTTCAACTATTAACGCTCCGCCGCTTTAATATTTTAAAATATCATTCCCACTCAATGGTGGCAGGCGGCTTAGAACTCACATCATAGGCCACACGAGAAATATCTTCGATCTCGTTGATGATGCGATTAGAAACCTTCTCTAGCAACTCATACGGCAGGTGCGCCCAACGAGCGGTCATGAAGTCTATTGTTTCAACGGCACGCAACGAGACAACCCACTGATAGCGACGCTGATCGCCCACCACACCCACAGATTTAACCGGCAAGAACACCACGAATGCCTGCGAGGTTTTATGGTACCAGCCGAAGTTGTGCAGCTCTTCCATGAAGATGGCATCGGCTTCGCGCAAGATATCGCAGTATTCTTTTTTCACTTCGCCAAGGATGCGCACACCCAAACCTGGCCCAGGGAAGGGGTGACGGTAAACCATGTCGTAGGGCAAACCTAATTCCAAACCAATCTTACGCACTTCGTCTTTAAACAACTCGCGTAATGGCTCCACTAGCGCCATCTTCATGTCGTCTGGCAGGCCACCCACATTGTGGTGCGACTTAATCACGTGCGCCTTGCCGGTTTTAGAGGCAGCAGATTCAATGACGTCAGGGTAGATAGTGCCCTGTGCCAAGAAGTCCACGTCTTTTATCTTGCTGGCTTCTTCGTCAAATATTTCAATAAAGGTATTGCCGATGACTTTACGCTTTTGCTCTGGGTCGGAAACGCCTTTTAAACCGTTAAGAAACAAATCTGCGGCGTCGGCACGAATAACGGTGACACCCATGTTCTTGGCAAACATATCCATCACCGCGTCGCCTTCGTTCTTACGCAGCAAACCATTATCAACGAAGACACAGGTTAGCTGCTTGCCGATGGCCTTGTGCAACAGCGCTGCCACCACCGAAGAGTCCACGCCCCCCGACAGACCCAGCAATACCTTGCGATTGCCCACCTGCGCCTGAACTTTTTTAATCTGATCTTCGATGATGTTGGCTGGCGTCCACAGGCCTTCACAACCGGCGATGTCCTTGATGAAGTGCTCGAGCATGCGCCCACCTTGCAAAGTGTGCGTCACCTCTGGGTGGAACTGTACGCCGTAGAAATTTTTCTGCGGGTGATACATGCCAGCGATGGGGCAGCTTTCGGTGCTGGCCATGAGTTCGAAGCCTGCTGGCATCTGCGCGACTTTATCGCCGTGGCTCATCCACACGTCTAGCAGTTTTTCGCCATCATCGTTAACGTGATCGGAGATGTTCTTAAACAAGGCGCTGTCGCCTTCGGATTTAATTTGCGCGTAACCGAATTCACGCAGGTCGGAACCTTCTACCTTGCCGCCCAACTGCTGGGCCATGGTCTGCATGCCGTAACAGATACCAAACACCGGCAAGCCCATAGTGAAGACCACGTCTGCCGCTTTAGGGCCGTCGACGTCGGTCACGGATTCTGGGCCACCGGCGAGAATAATCGCCTTAGGGTTAAATTCTTCGATGTCTTGGCCACTTGTATCCCAAGAGCGAATTTCACAATACACCCCGAGCTCACGCACTCGACGCGCAATCAGCTGAGTGTACTGGCTACCAAAATCTAAAATCAGAATTTTTT
>CAJXIK010000011.1 GCA_913054445.1 uncultured Bermanella sp. | reverse complement strand
CACATGTTGTTGATTGACCCATAATGCCTATAGTTACTTATAGCCAAGGGAATGCCGATACCGCCATTCATCACAGGTTGTTGCTTGACCCATAGCGCCTATCGTTGCTCATAGCCAAGGGAATGCCCATGAAATCATTCGTCACTATCTGCTGCATTAGCATACTGTGCAGCGCCTGCGACATCACCGGCGACATTCATACCTCCAAGATAGAGGGTTATGAATTCAGCCTGTACGAGGTTCAAAGGTACTGCTCGGTGGCGCGCATGGGGGATAACTACCTGACGGTGCATTGCAAGCTGGCCAAACTGAAGCCCGTTGCACAGCTATGTGACGGGGAGATCTACGGTGGCTTGGCCGATGTAAACTTTCAATGCCGGGACGCCGGCCTATGGATGCTGACAGATTATTGCAAGGTTAAAATGTATGGGGTTAGTGAGGGGGGATTGAAATGCCGAATCTAGGCAACAACGAGGAGGAACCATGTATAAATCGGCCATATGCATAATGCTCATGCTGGGCTGCACATTTAGTCAGGCGGCCAAGGATGTGAACGCCACCTATATTAAGGGCTATGAGTTCAGTGTGCGCGATGTACAAAGATACTGCCAAGCCAAGCGTGAAAGTGGCGACGCGCTGTCTATTCGTTGTAAAGACAAGCGGCTCAAGCCGGTGGAGCGTAGCTGCGAGGGCTGGATAACCGGCGGGCTCGATTTTGCCAAGCTTAACTGCGGCGGCGGCCTCTGGGTGCTCAACAGCGCCTGCAAGATTGAGATGATTGGCCACAAGAGAGGCAACGTGAACTGTGTCTTCTAGCTTAACACTCTAGTTTAATACCTTAGCGATAAAATCGGCCATGTCTTTTATTTGCTCTGGGCTCACCGAGTGGCCCATGCAATATTGCTTGTACTCGGGGGCGAGGCCCAATGCCCTTACCGAGTCCAGCGCCTGTAAGCCAAGAGACTCAGGCACCACAGGGTCTTCACTGCCGTGACAGATCAACACCGGCAACTGCCGATTACAGGCCTTAAGCTCGAGAGTATTGGCGCTGGCCACATAGGTAGACAAGGCCATTAAACCCGCCAGCGGCTGGGCAAAATTCAACGCCGCCTGATACGCCACCGCACCACCCTGCGAGAACCCCGCCACCACGATGCGTTCACTGCTGATGCCCCGCGCCAGCTCTCGTTCGATTAAATCTGTCACGCGCTGCGCCGACGCCATAAACTGCTGCTGGTTAATCTTACGCTGCACATCGATGGACAATATGTCGTACCAGGCGGGCATGCTCATGCCGCCATTAATACTGATGGGAATGGTGGGGGCGTGGGGGAAGATAAAGCGAATCTGCGCAGCCCCCGGGTCTTGTTGAGACAAATTCAAGGCAGGTACAATAGCGGCAAAGTCATCGCCACTGGCCCCTAGGCCGTGTAGCCAAATAACGGCCCCGTTAGCCTGCTGGACAGGCTCTATTTCGATGGCGGGTAAATACTTCATAGGGGCCTCGGCTTGCATTTGCGCGTATCAATTAATTTCTTGTAGCAACTGTCGTGGCGACGCCTTCAGCACATCTCGGTTGGCATAGAAGCCCGCCAGCAAAATACTGCCCAACGCCAATAGCGGCACCATCAACCACAAGCTCACATGGGGCTGCCAGCTTACCTTAAAAATAATCACATACAATGCCAAACTGATGCCTTCAAACGACAGTAACGCCAGCAGGCTGCTCACTAAGGCGAGGGTAATGTACTCACTGCGAATGCGGCCTCTGATGGTGGCCTCACTGGCACCGAAGGTACGATACAGGGCCGCCTCGTGTTTACGCAGATTCAAGGTGCTCAACAGGGTCGCAAACATCAACACCATAGCGCACAGCAACACCAGTAGTAGAATCGCCTCCACCGCGAGGCTGGTTTGCGCTAGAATTTGCCGCACCTGCACCAGTATTTGCTCGATTTCGATGACGGTCACCGCCTTAAACTGCTGATTCAGCCGCAACAACCAGCGCCCCTCCTGGGGCGGCAAATAAAAACTGTTGATGAAGGTATGGTGGAACTGGCTCAGCACCTGAGGGGTGAACACCACATAAAAGTTAGGCCGAAAGTTATCCCACTTCACGCTGCGTAAGCTGGCGACCTTAGTCACTAGGGTCTGCCCCGCTAGATTGAAGCTGACATCATCGCCTATGCTCACATTTAAGCGGCGCGCCAGCTCTTCTTCCAGAGAGATCCAGTTCACCTCTGGCGGCGAGCCTGCGGGTATGTCATCGAACCAATGCCCGTCGGTGATGGCCTCGTCTAAACGCAGGGTGTCGCTCCAGGTGAGATTTAACTCCCGCTTCAATGCGGCTGGCCCTGCGTCTTCTTTAAATAACTCGCTCACCGCCACATTATTAATGTGCGTTAGGCGGCCACGCACCATGGGATAAAAATCGCTGGTGGTGAGGCCCTTGTTGCTCATGGCTAGGGCAAAGTCGTCTTTTTGAGCGGGTAAGATGTTGATGGCGAAGTGATTGGGCGTCCCTTGGGGCACTTGGCTTTGCCAGTTATCGAACAGGTCGCCACGCACAATCCAAATCAGGGCCACCGAGGTGAATATGAACGCGAAGGCCGCTATTTGTGAGCGGGCATAATAGTGGTGACGATTTAACTGCGTAAGACCCAGCCTCAGGGTACTGGGTAAGTATCGCTGTACCCTCATGAGCCCAGCCAGCATGGCGCTGGATAACAGGCCATAAATAAGCAACAGCAGCGCCAGCCCCACCACAAACACAAGGGATAACATGAGGCTTTTGGTGAGCAAGAATGCCAAGCCCACCATCAAGACCACCGCCAGCACGAAAAAAACGTTGGCCTGCACCGATTTGGGCTTGAGTTCACGACGCAGCACGCGGGCGGGGCTGACCTTGTGTAAATTTAAGATAGGTGCCAAGGCAATCAACATTAACACCAGCGCCGCACACAACATGCTCACCAATACCGGGGTGAAGCGCGCGGGCATTAAGTCTTGGGGTAAAATATCGGCCACCAGCGCGAGTAACGCAAAGTGCAACACGAAGCCTATTAATGCTCCGCACACCGCCCCCAGCAAGGCGGTTAACATTAATTTGTAAACGAAGATGGCACGCACTTGTTTACGGCTGGCCCCCAGACAGCGCAACAGGGCGGCGGTATTGAAATGCCGTTCGCTATAGCGTTGCGCGCACAAGGCGATGGCCACCGCCGCCAACAGAACACTAATGAGGCTGGCCAACGATAAATATTGCTGCGCCTTGCCAAGGGCACCGCCGACGCTCTGTTGCGCGTCCTTAATGCCCCCCAGCGTTTGGCTGTCATCCAACCTAGGCGCTAACCAGGATGAAAAGTCCGCCAGCGCCTCCTCGCTGCCAGCATAATAATGTTTATACCAGATACGGCTGCCCTCACCGATCACAGCGGTCTTTGCCACATCCTGGCGTGACATGAGTAAGCGCCCGAACGGGCTAAACAGGCTGCCACTGCGGTCGGCATCCTGTTGTAGAATTTTTTCTATTTGCAAGACACTCTCACCAATCTCGATGGCGTCGCCGATGTTGACCTTAAGCTTCTGCAAGATGCGCTCTTCGGCCCACACTTTGCCCGGTGCCGGTGCCGCCTTGATCAACAGCCCCTTGCCATAAAATTCGTTGGCCAGCTGGTTATAGCCCTTGAGCGGATAATTTTCTTGCACCGAGCGCACCCGCACCAATTGTAATTGATCGTTGGCAAAGGCCATCGTCGAAAACCCTAGGGCCTGAGAATGCCTCAAGCCCAACTCGGCGGCCTTAGTGATAAATTCGTCGTTAATTTTACGGCTGCTGAAGATGGTTAAATCGGCGGCAATGAGTTCACTGGCGCGGTATTGCATGGTGCGCGACAGGCGGTCGCTGAAACTGGAGATCATGCTCATGCTCACCGCCGCCAATAGCGTGGCCAAGATTAACAGACGCTTCTCATTACTGCGTAAATCATTGAGCCAATGCTTGGCCGCTAATAAAAAGAGTGACAAGTGTTTCATGGGGTGAGCACCCGCTCGCTTAACACTCCGTCTTCCAGATGCACCTGACGCTGACATTGCTTGGCCAAATCATCATCGTGCGTCACTAAGATCAGCGTGATGTTTTGCTCGCGGTTAAGGTTAAACAATAGGTCGACGATGGTCTGCCCGGTGTGTTCATCTAGGTTGCCGGTGGGTTCATCGGCAAATAAAATATCCGGTTCACAGGCGAAGGCGCGGGCGATGGCCACTCTTTGCTGTTCGCCGCCACTCAACTGATTGGGCTGATGATGCAGGCGCGCCGCCAAGCCTACTTTCTGTAACCAGCCCATGGCTTTCTGGCGGGCGTCGCGGGCAAAGCTTAATTCCAACGGCAGCATCACATTGTCGAGCGCACTTAAGTGCGGTAATAGCTGGAAATTTTGAAAGATGAAACCCACATGGTCTTTACGCACACTGGCACGACCATCTTCATCCATGACGGTAAGGTCCTTGCCCTGCAAAAAAATATGCCCAGAACTCACCGTGTCCAAGCCCGCCAGCAAAGCCAACAAGGTGGATTTTCCCGAGCCGCTCTTGCCCACGATGGCCAACGACTCCCCCGACTCTACCTTAAGACTTAAGCCGGTGAGTATATCCAGACTCTGCTCTGCCAAAGTCAGGGACTTGCAGACATCTTGTGCCTCTATGATGGCCATAAACGATCCGTTACATACGCTTTAAAAATAGGCCCTATCCAACCTTGTTTGCGCACAGAGTTCAAGAGGCATGGTATATCAGACATAGCAATCGCATTGACATTAAACCCGTATCACTGCGTTTTCACCGCCCGCGATGCCTTCAATAATTGAGACTTAATTGAGACTTGGCGGCCAAGCGGGTTTAGATCGCTGCTGGATGACACATCGCCAGACACCGGCTGGCTAGAAACTTTAAAAGCCGACTGTTAAACTTTAACACCCTTCATTGAGCTTCATCCATGGCCACCATCGGCACCCACTACATATTAACCGCGTTAGGCGGTGCCAAGGCTCGTGGCCTAGACACGCGGGCGCTGTTAAAGAAATCCCGTATTCCAGAAAAACCGTTAAAAGACCCTAAGGCCCGCTTTCATGTGGATTTAGTGGCGCGACTGTACGCCAGCATCGCTCAGGAATTGAACGATGAGTTCATGGGCTTCACTCGCCACCCCATCAAACTGGGAACCTTCGAGCTAATGGCCGATTGGGTCAGCCACAGCACTACGCTGGAAGAGCTGCTGCAAAAAGGCATACGCTTCTACAACCAAATTACCGATGACATTCAGATGTCGTTAGAGGTGGAAGACGACCACGTCTATCTCACCTCTACCTTGCGCCACCCCGAACTGGATTTCGAACACTTCTATACAGAGTACTGGCATGTGATCTGGCATAGGTTCGCCAGCTGGTACATAGGCAAACCCATCAAGCTGTTAGGGGCCTATGTAAACTATACCCCCCTAGACCCAGATGAGTTTGAGGTCTTGTATCGCTGCCCCACCTACCTAAAAAGTAAATATAATCGGCTGGTCTTTCACAAAAATTACCTGCAAGAACCCTTAGTGAAAACCCAGCGCGACTTGCAGGTGTTTTTACGCCGCGCGCCCATCGATTTTTTGACCATTCCCGGGGAAGATACTAGCCTCACCGCCCGCATCAACCAGATGCTGGAGCCAAAAGGCTTTAAAGAAGACGATAAATTATTGTTGCCCGGCAGCGAGGCCATCGCCAAACAGTTAGACATGAGTGAGCAAACCCTGCGGCGCAAGCTCAGTGCCGAGGGCATTAGTTATCAGCAGATCAAGGACAACTTACGTCAGGACCTGGCCAATAAACTATTGAGCAACCGCGCCTTGAGCATCGCGCAAATATCGCGGCAACTGAGTTTTAGCGAGCCCAGAGCCTTCACTCGCGCCTATAAACACTGGGCGGGGGTCACCCCCAAGGAGTATCGCTTACAAAAGCAGGCGAAGAAGAACAGTCGCTTTTAATTAATTTCCCTGCCAACCTCAATGCTGCTGCCTCATGCGAAACTCTCGTGCACCTGATAATTATCTTTAAATAGATCGGGCATCTTGCTGGGCCTGCCCGACTTAATATTAATGCACACGTAGTCAAGCGTCGCCCGGGCGATGGTGACGCCATCGCTGGCCCGAATAATTTGGAATTGGCGGGTCGCCCTTAACTTACCATCGTGCTTGCTCATCCAGTTGCCCACCAATAACGTATCCCCTAAATGCGCCGCCACCAAATAGCTAACATGACTGTCTCTCACCGCCATGCCGAAACCAAAATCCAGAGCGTTATCTGGGTCTATTCCTGCCTGCTTCGAATTCTCGCGGGCACATTCATCCAGCCAACTAATATAGACCGCATTATTCACATGCTGATAGCTATCGATGTGCGATTCATGAACCACCAGCGTCAAGATAAACGGATTAGGATGATCCCAGGCGATGTCATTCATAACATGCTCCTATTCTAAAATTTGAAAATATTAGCACATTGCCAAGCTTAAGAAGCGCAACGGTGCCAAGCGCCAAGCCAGAGTTAACAGAGCAGCCACTATTTTTGCCATAAGACTCTGCCAACCACATAATGATTTACCTGCTTTTTAAGATGCCTTATATTTTAACTTTTTAAGCAGGTTGCGCCCCATGCCCATGCCATTCGGCTCCCTCGTAGATCGCCGTCAGTCCGACTCCATTAAATGGAAGCGCTACGCTGACAAAGACATCTTGCCCATGTGGGTGGCCGACATGGACTTTAAGGTGAACCCTGAAATTCTCACCGCTATCCATGAGCGCACCGCACACGGGGTACTGGGCTATGGCTCTGACAACCCCGAGTTGCTGAATTTAATTGTTGAGCATTGCCAGCATCACTACCAGTGGCACATCCAGCCCGAGTGGATTGTGCTTACCCCAGGGGTGGTGAAGGGTTTAAACATCGCCCGTGGCATCGCGGCACAACGGGGCAAACCCGCGGGCATCACCGCCGCCCCTGTCTACCCTCATCTCATGCAACACGCCCCGTTATTGAGCTTCGAAGACCAGACCTTTTTAAGCAAGGGGACAGGCGATAGCTGGCAACTCGACTTAGCGCACATGGCACGCAACATCAGTCAAGACACTGGGGTTTTTTTACTGTGCAACCCCCACAACCCTCTGGGCAAGGTCTATAGCCGCGAAGAATTAATGGCCGTAGCTCACGTTTGCCAGCAACACGACTTGATTATTTGTTCCGACGATATTCATTGCGATTTAATTTTAAACGGCAAGAGGCACATTCCCATCGCCAGCCTCAGCGCTGAGATTGCCGAGCGCTGCATCACCCTCATGGCACCCAGCAAGACCTTTAATATAGCTGGGCTCGACACCGCCTTTGCCATCATCAGCAACCCTGCCATGCGCAAGCAATATCAAAAATCGATGTATGGCCTCGTGGGCCATGTGAATATCATCGGCACCCAGGCCGCCATTGCCGCTTATAAATATGGCGAGCCCTGGCGTCAACGCTTAATTAAGTACCTACAAGGCAACCTTAAGCTCATCGAGCAACGCATCAACTCATTAACCGGCATATCCATGCGCCCTGTAGAGGCCACTTATCTGGCCTGGCTCAACGTGGCTCCCTTGCAACTGGCTAACCCGCAGAAATATTTTGAAGACTTTGGGGTAGGCATGTCGGCGGGCAGTGAATTTGCCGACAACGATTATGTGCGCCTAAACTTTGGTTGCCAGCAAACGCTACTGAGCGAGGCCCTAGACAGAATTGAACGGGCTGTTGATGACAGAATGTTAGCGCTTAAAAAAATGAAGGGGCCGTCGTAACAGTGAAAGAATGCAATTCGTGTGGCAAGTGTTGTATTAAATATAGCCACGGCGGCTTAACCGCATCGCGCAGTGAGATTGAGCTGTGGGATGAGGATTCTCCCCAGATATCCCGCTACGTGCACGCAGGAAAAATATGGGTGGACCCCACCACCCATGCCCCACTCGAGCTATGCCCTTGGCTTAAAGAAGAGCCTGCCAGCTCCGCCCCAGGGAGTCGCCTTAGCAGCCAGGTAAGATATAGCTGTGAGATCTACTACGATCGCCCGGATGATTGCCGCTTCTACCCCAGCACTCTCAGTGAAATGATCGTGGATGAATGCGAGATGATCGAAGCCAAGGACATTAAAAACCCCAAGCAAGCACAGCTTGCCCTAGAGCATATTATGGCCGACAGCTGGGGCTGCTCTTAAGGAAAATTTAGTGACTTGCCAGTTGATGTTTATGACAAAATTCGAGCCATTGCTGGGGGTAGTTTTTATCCGTGAGGGTAAGCGCCGTGTTATTTTCTAAACAAATATCCACCTCATAAGCATGCAACAGGTGATGCTGAGTCTGTAGATCATCCCAATCTTTTTGCGTCAGCTGGTCTTGCAGGCGTTTTAGGTAAAAATCACCGTCATTGCCATAAATTTTATCCCCTACTATGGGCAGGCCTAAATGGGCAAGGTGGGCACGAATTTGATGTTTACGGCCACTGAGTAACTGACACTCGATGATGGAATACTGAGTGTTGCTCGACAAGACTTTAAAGCGGGTGGCGCTGGCCTTGCCTTTTTCACCCTCTGCACACACATGCATCTGACAGCGTATGGGGCTGTCTTTACGGGTGTTCAAGGCGCATGCAAATTCACGCTGTTGCCATTCGGGTTTGCCCTGCACGAGCGCGTGGTACACCTTACGCGCCAACAACTGTGAAATTTTCGGCTGCCAGCGAGATGCCCCCTGCTTCGTTTTTGCTAATAATATAATGCCGGAGGTTTCTAGGTCTAAGCGGTGCAAGAGGTGCGCATCCGGCCAGGGGCTTTCGCGACGAACAAGCTGAATAAGCGTGTTGTAGACGTTACGAGTGGTGCGACTAACCGGCAGGTTAGCCGGCTTATGCAGCGCAAATATGTCCTCGCTTTGCCACAAGAGCTGCCAATGGCAATCTACCGCCGCCTCTTGATAATCCTCGATGGTGTATTTTAATTGCTGGCCCGCCTTTAAAATTTGATTGTCGAACACCCGCCGCCCATCGACTTCAATCTGCCCAGACTGCAATAGGCTGGTCCAGGTCTGCGCCGTTAAATAGGGAATGCAGGGCGCTAGATGATCGAGCAAGGCTAGGCCATCACTCTTGGCGGCGATCACTTCTTTAAATACGGCATCCACGGGTCTGTGTCTCTTTTGGCAGGGAATCTATTTTGAGGCGGGATTATCCTCTCTTTCGAGGGGAAAAACATGTCTATTGCGCTAAAACGCTCTACAATCGTGGCCACTTTTTTTCGTTGTCGTCTACTAAGGATTAAGTCGATGAATTTACCGCAAAAGATTTCACTGCTGAGTTTTGTTGTCTCGCAAGTGGTGATTATTGTGAGCTATATTATTAGCGTACAGTATGGCCATGTAGAGGCGTGCCTGCCCTACCTAGAAGGCTGTTTAAATATTACCGATGCCGGTATTTATAGCCCTGAAGGCTATGTCTTTCGCGGGGGCATGATCACCGCCTGTGCATTTTTTATCGTCTGGTGGGGCATCTCTCACCAATGGTTGAAACTTCAGCTGACTCAGCAGAACACTAAGATTCGCATCATGAGCGCGCTGGGCGTCGTGGCCAGCCTAGGGTTAGTTGTGGCCACCGCGGTATTGATTCCCGATCGTAAGGCCATCGCTTGGACTCCCCATGTGATTGGCGCTATGGTGTTTTTCAGCGCCTCTTTTGCCGCTCAGCTGCTCATGACCTACTTGCTGCATCGCCCAGAAATAAAGGCCCGCATCTCTAACAAGTCATTAATGAGCAAAGTTCTGATCGTGGCGGTACAAGGCGTGATGATTGCGACTTTCCTATACCTAGAGCTCAGCGACGGCAGTGAATCGATACGCAGCGCCATCGAATGGTGGTTAGCGTTATTGATCGCCCTGTACTTTTTAACGGCCAGCTGGGACTGGCAGGGCTATAAATTAACCGCCAGCATAGAGCACTCCCCCGCCGTAAAAGGCTACAATGCAACCCTTAACACTTCCCCTTAATACTTCCTCTTAAGAAGGTAACCCATGAACAACGATAAAAAAGCGGCCAAACACAAGGCCAGCATGGAAAAACAAAAAACCAACGTGGATGCCAGCGTCGCCCGCGCCGACATCGAGCGCGGCCTGGTTTTGTTGCTCACCGGCGATGGCAAGGGCAAGTCCAGCAGCGCCTTTGGCATGGTGATTCGTAGCCTAGGTTACGACTACAAGGTCGGCATAGTGCAATTTATCAAGGGCGAGATATTAAGCGGTGAAGAGATTTTTGTCCGCGATAGACACCCAGAGGTGGAATTTTACCAGATGGGCACAGGCTTCACCTGGGACACCCAAGACAGAACGGGCGACATCGAGGCCGCAGAAGCCACCTGGGCGGTGGCACAACGCATGCTGCAAGACGACAGCCTGCACTTAGTGGTGATGGATGAAATCACCTACATGCTGGCCTATAAATACCTAGATGAAGACATGATCATCGACGCCATCAACAACCGCCCTGCCGAACAAACCGTGGTGCTCACCGGGCGCGGCGGCGGTAAGGCCATACGCGAGTTAGCCGATACCATCAGCGAGATCAATGACGTCAAGCATGCCTTCCGCGCCGGGATCAAGGCACGCAAGGGCGTGGACTTCTAACACCCCCGCCTTTTTATACTCTGGGCCAACCTTAGCTTGGCTCCAGAGTTATTTTCACGACCTCCTCACCAATAGCCAAAAACACCCTTCGTTACAAAAATAATATTGCCAATCATTCTCATTTACACTAAGATTAGTTTAACAACTCAGCACAGACATGAATTTTTAACCGTTATCAGGGTTCTGCTATGTACGTATGCATCTGCAAAGGTATCACCGACAGCCAAGTTCAGCAGGCCATAGATTGCGGTGCCAACTATAAAGACTTGCGTCGGAACTTGGGCGTGGCCACAGATTGTGGTCAGTGCGGCAGCTTCTGTAAAAACATGGTGAGCAAGGCCAAGCAAACCTGTGCCTTCGTAGAGGTCATTGCCGCTTAAAGCCAAACATAGGCTGTAAGCTGCCTGCCTCCTTATTCCTCTAAGCTCTGCTTAGGGGCTAATATCATCTAAGAAAAACCCTCTGTAATTCGACAACTTTCCTACCCTCTACCATACTCATACACGCTTATATTGCGTGCAGATGAAGGGGCAGATAATGAAGGGTGACAACAAGAGCATCGAGTTTCTAAACACCGTTCTCGGCAATGAATTAGTCGCCATCAACCAGTATTTTCTCCATGCTCGCATGTACAAAGACTGGGGCATCGAACACTTGGGTAAAAAAGAATACGACGAATCCATCGATGAGATGAAGCACGCCGACAGTTTAATCGAGCGTATTTTATTTCTGGAGGGCATTCCCAACTTGCAGAAACTGGGCAAGATAAGAATCGGCGAAGATACCAAGGAAATGCTGCAATGTGACCTCAGCCTCGAGATGGATGCGACCAAGGATCTCAGGGAGGCCATCGCCTACACCGAGAGCAAGCGCGATTTCGTGAGCCGGGATTTATTCCAGGACATCCTCGAGGATGAAGAGGAACACATCGACTGGTTAGAGACCCAGCTAGATCTGCTCGCTAAGGTGGGTATACAGAACTACCTCCAAAGCCAAATGGAGCCAAGCTAGTCGCCACCCGCAAATAAGCATAAAATGATGCCTTAAAATTTAATTGGCGACTAAGCCTGCTTCAAGCAGGCTTTTATATGCCTACCAACCAGTGCATTTATTAGCCACATGCTTAAAGAAATTTATCGCTGCGTCGACCAGTATGGTGCCATCCAGGTATTGGACGACGGTGCCAAACGCTATTTGGCGTTTGGCAACGACCACGAACAGAGCTGCCAGATTAAAGCCAGCCCGCACATTCCCCAACATGAATACAGTCGCGCCATCATGCTCGTGCTGTTGTTTTGCAGGCCCCAGTCGGTGTGCGTACTCGGGCTGGGAGGCGGCACCAGCGTCATGGCGTTCATGCATGCCCTGCCCCAGTGCAGTGTGAGCGCGGTGGAGCTGCGCCCGCAAGTGGTGAAGATTGCCCACCATTATTTTCAGCTGCCCAAACACCCGCAGCTGCTTATTCATGAGGCCGATGCCAAAGATTTCTTAACACAAGGTAGCCAGGGCTATGATGTATTGGTGGCCGACCTGTATCACCATCACGGCATCGACGAGTTTCAGCTGCAAATCGCCTTCATCGAACACTGTGTACGCCGCATTAACCATGGCGGCTGGCTAGTGTTAAATTACTGGCTGGACCATGAATTACCCGACAACCTCTTGTCGCTACTAGACCATCACTTTGCGCAGTTGTTTGTGTGTAATAGCGGTGGCGGTAACTGGATCATCTACGCGGGAAAAACAGCCGCCGAGGGCGATTTTCTGGCCAAGACACGGGTTAAACCTCTGGCTAAGACGCTGGGGTTTTCTTTAAATTATTATCTTAAACGCTTAAAAATCCTCAGTTCTTCTTGAGTCACGCTCTCTCATCATCAATAACGGCATGAGCAGCAGCAAAAACCACACGCTGCCCCCCGATTTTTTTGGCGGGCTCACAATAATCACATCCCCAGAGGTACGCGCGGCATAATGAATGTCACTGTCTGCATACACCACCCGCTCGCACACAGAGGTCCAATCGGCGCTGGGCGCGGGGTCATCCTGTTGCGCAAGATCGCTTAGGCTATAAAAAGAGTCGGCGTTAGAACAGGTGACTTCGTTGGGATCGTTGTGCACATCGGTACACACCCGCAGGTTATCTAAGAAGCCGTGATGCTCTGTACCGGTGGCCACATGGTCACGATAATAGATAAATAACAGGTGATTAATGTCCGCTGGCAGTTGCACAAAGCTGGTACGCCACACCTGCTTGCCGCCCGCCACACTGGTGTCGTACAGCAGTTGACGGCTCCTCGCCTCTTCATTCACATACACCTGTATAACGCTTTCTAGGCCGACGACTTTATAATCAAATTTCAGGTAATGGGGGTCGGCAGCGGCCGCACCGTTTAGGTAACTGAGCAATACCGAACGTTCACCTTGGCCGATGCTGGCCGCTTGTAAGACCGAGCCCCCGACACTCCCTGAGGTGTCGGCATCTTGCACCGCAACCCAGGGCAGAGCGTGCTCGCTATTTTCATTGGTACCACTGAACCAGTGCCACGCCGTATCCAACGCACTGGCGGCGGGTAACGTGTTTAATACCTTACTATTAAGACTTTGCTGTTGGGAGTAGCCGTCGAACTCTAACCTTAACAGCGCATCGTGCTCACCGACGCGTTCCCCCAAGGCATTGACCTTGAAGTGGCACTGGTAGCCGGGGGGAATAGCATTATTGAGGATGGCCCAATTTTGCTCATCTATGGCAAAGCTGGCGACGTTTTCCTGGCTAGGGTGGATGATGCTCTTCGCCCTCACCCGCGAGGTGGTGGTGGATAAATTTAACAGGCTATATTCTTGCGGCTTGCTGCGCCCCTTACCGAGGAAGCCAATCTTGTTTGGGCCAAACAGGGTCACACCGCGCCGCCGCTGCTCGATCCAGTCTTGAAAGAAGGCCACCTCAGTGTAGGCCCCGTATTTTTGCGCCTCGGCGCAGCCATCCCCCCAGCTCACTAGCCCAGTGAGGGCCCACGCGTCGTTGGCCCTCACCAGCAATGGGCCGCCGCTGTCCCCCTGACAGGCATCCTTGCCCCCGGCAACCTCACCGGCGCATAGGCTGCGCTGCCAGTAGTTTTCAATGCCGCTAACATCATAGGTCGCGGCGCAGACGGCGTCGGGCTGAAAGCTCACGTCCACCTGCTGCAACTGATTAGAGACGCTGTTAACGTTTTCTGGGTCGGTTAAACCCCAGCCCATGACGCGCAATTGCTCGTTAGCGGTGAGGCCCTGACTGGCGGCCATGCTCAATAGCGGTATTGGGGTCTTAGCAGAGGATTGAACAAGTTTAAGGAGGGCAATGTCGCTGTAAAAACTGCTGGGGTCGTAATCTGGGTGCACCACCAACCAATCCACCGCGTGTTGCTCGGCGTGGGCAGGCTGGGTTAAGGCCCCTCCCCCAATCCACAGGGTAAGATCCGGCGCGCTCACATCTTCCATGCAGTGGGCCGCGGTGAGCACCCAATCTTTGCCGATAAGAGCCCCCCCACAAAAATGGCCGCCTATCTGTATAGAAACCATCCACGGGTAGGTTTCACTGGCATCGCTGCCGCCGATAATTTTAGCTTGCCGCTGATCATCACTGATGTGGCCGTCTTGACCCCACACCCCTGCGCAATAAAAAGCACTTATTATAATAATAAACAGCGTTTTCATACGGCCCCCCGGCCTAGGCACAGGACATGCCTATGACTCAAAACATCCACTTATTTAGTATAGTCTTGCTTTGAGGGTGCGCCTGCTGGCTAGGCCGAATGGCTTTTATTTCATTGGCGGGCGGGGTCGAAACAGCAACATGGAGGGCAGCAGAAAATAAAGGTAAAACAGCGAGCCGGATGATTTCTTAAACAACGCAGGTGCGCTGCTATCAAGTTCACTGACATCGGATTCACTGACATCTGGTTCACTGACATCTGGTTCACTGACATCTGGTTCATCGGTGCGACCCTCGATGGCCACTAGCTTATCCTGGTTATAAAAATCATCTGCTTTAGAGCAGGTATCCTCATTAGGATCGTTGCTAATATCCGTACAAATCCTAAAGTTAGCGAGATAGGCCGCATCGCTGCCCAGTTGCAGACTTCGGTCTTTGATATAAATAAACAGAATATGGTTGCCGTTTCTGGGCAGGGCCACCGTGTTGCTAAACCAGTCAACTTTATCGGCACCGATGAGGAAGGCCTCCTCCTCTGGAAACCCTTGGTTGATCACCACCAGTAAGCCATCGCTCGGGTGGCTGTCCACTCGGGCATCAAACTTGAGGTAGTGAGCCTGGCCATTGCCTGAGCCATTCAAGTAACTAACCAGTACCGAGCGCTCTTCTGCGCCGATGGCCCCCGACTTTAATACCTGGCCCCGCTGCTCGTCACTTGCCGCCAACCAAGGCTGGGCATGCTCGGTCTGCTCCCCCGTGCCACTAAAAAATGGCCAATTAACACCGAGACTGACGGCATCCACTGGCTGCAATACCTTGGCATTTAATTTATGTTGCACGAGGTAATCGTCCACATAAATTTGCGCCTTAGAGTCATGCTCACCGGCTATGCTGCCCAGTGCCTCTATGCTGAGTTCAATGTCACTGCCGGCGGGCAGGCTGTAGCTGGACCAACGGCTGTCATCGATGGCGAAGGTGGCCACCTCAGCGGGCGCGATCGCCGTGGTATTGATTTGAGCACTGACCGTTCCCGAGTTCACTAATTTATAAACATCCGATTTCGTCCTGCCCAAGCCTAAAAAACCAATTTTATCGGCACCCAGTAGGGTCACCCCGTGTTGACGCTGTGCGATCCAGTCGAGGTAATAGGCCACCTCGGCGTAGACGCCGAACTTGCCGTTTTCGCCGCAGCCATCCCCCCAGCTAACGATGCCGGTTAACCACCACTCGCCATCCTCGAACAATAACAGCGGGCCGCCGCTGTCCCCCTGGCAAGAATCTTTACCGCCACTCACTTCACCGGCACACAAGCCCTGTTGCCAGTACTCGCCGCCTGCACCTGGGTATGTCGCGTCGCACACCTCGTCACCTTGAAACGACACATCCACTTCTTGCAATATGTTCGAGATGCTATGTTCATCTGTGGCATCGGTTAACCCCCAGCCCATGATGCGCAACACATCGAGGCTGGCCAAGGCGCTATGGCGGGCCGAGCTAATTAAGTTAAGCGGAGTTTTATGAGAGGATTGCGCGAGCCTTAAGATGGCGATATCGCCCCATAAAGTGTCCCTATCGTAGTCGGCATGGCTCGCTATCCACGCCACCGAATGGCGCTCTGCGAGGCTCGTGTCCGCCGCCACGCTGGCAAGGTCTTGTGCCCCCACCCACAGGGTAATTTGCTCGGCTGTCACCCCTTCCATGCAATGGGCGGCGGTGAGCACCCAGTCCTGATGAATTAAGGTGCCACCGCAAAAATGACTGTCTGCCTGTATGGACACCATCCACGGGTACGCCTGCGCAACATCTGTCCCACCGATGATTCTCGGGCTAATGTTGGCTGCTTGGTCTTGGGCCGCCATGCTATGGCTGTGCATAGAAATAAGCAAAATGAACAAAAGTGCTTTAATGCTAGAAATCAAAAATACGTCCTCTGTATGGGGCTAATACTATTACCGGTAAGAATCATTATAACTATTCAAGCCCTAGATGGCAGGAACACCTTAACGTTTTGCCCTTTGCGCCGATAAACCTAGGGTGTACGCCTTTCAAATCTTGCGCCTGTGCCGCGCATCTGGATGAAAGTGGCAAGCTGCTATGCTGTTAATGGAGCGACAATCAAGGTTGATTATGCGTTGTATGTGGGAATCCGGCTGGGCACGAGCACTCTGTATGCTCTATTTATGCTGCTTCATGGCCGCTTGCAGCAGCGGCGGTGACGATGAGCCCGTGCTGCCCGCGACCCTAAGTGGCTTCTGGTCTGGCAGCACCACAGAAAACCTGGGCACGGTACAAAGCAAAATTGTCTCCTTCGTGCTGTTTTACCAAGATGATGTCTACATATTAAGGGAAGACGAGACCCAGCTGGGGGGCTATGCCATCGAAGACAACGGCCATAGCAGCCTACTGCTGGACGTACACCCTTATAATAACCCAGACGCGGTGAACTTCTTTTTTGTGGGCACCTATAACAACATTAAGCTGCCCCTAGAAGCCACGTTTATCGAAGACCTTGATTTGGTCATCAACTACAACACCCTCACTCGGGCAGGCCGCATGGAGCTAATGCTGGATGTGGAGCAGCAGCTCGAACTCCCCCTCAGCCGAGTTGCCGGTGATTGGAAGACCACCGATGGGGTCATGAAGGTCAATACCGACGGCGGCTTTTCTGGCTGGAATGCCAGCACCAGCTGCCAATGGCAGGGAACCCTGTCCCCCCTCACCACTAGCCTGTTGTCCATGAGAATCGAACGGGAAAATTGCCTAGAGTTTAATGTGCCCTTCGATGAGATTGCCCCCGCCAACGGCCTAGCCTTGATCGACGGCGATGGCATCTTGCACTTCATTGCCAGCGAGAGCCCTCGGGTCTTATGGATGCGCTTCGATCCGGTGGCCGCCACGGCAACCGCCGATGATGCAGTCGCGGCCCCCTAATCGGCGACGTTTTCGGCGGGAAAATAAAGTGGCGCTTGCTGGGCCGACCATGGCGGGTATTTTTTCATGATGGCGTTAAAGCGCCCCTCCGCTAAGCGCGCACTTAGCCAGGCTTGCAACGCCTTAAATTCACTGGCAAAAAACCAGTCCTTATCCACATGGGCAAATTGGCGCACGAAGGGAAATATGGCCACATCGGCTAGGGTCATGTCGGCCCCCATGAGAAAAGCATGTTTTTGCAGACGCGCCTCTAACTCAACCAAAAAAAACTCGGCTTTTTCTCGGTAAAATTGCGCGCTGTGCTCGAAGCGATCGGCGTATTTGTAGTGATCCAGCGCCCATTTAAAATCCCCGTCGTTACTGGCGATTAAGGCCTTTATCGCACCGCTACTATCCTTGCCCAACCAGCGCTGTTTAAGCGCCGAGTTTTGCTCCAGGGCCCACAACATTATGTCTAGGCTTTCATCGATCACCCGCTCGTTTTCTAGATGCAACACCGGCACGGTACCCTTAGGGCTAATATCCAACATGGCCTGCGGCTTGTCTTTTAGCACCACTTCGCGCAGCTCTAGGCTGGCAACGGGTAAGGCATAGGCAATGGCCAGGCGCGCGCGCATGGCATAGGGGCAACGACGAAAAGAATAAAGAACCATAGGGGCAACTTTTTAAGCAACATTCGAATGCC
>CAJXIK010000010.1 GCA_913054445.1 uncultured Bermanella sp. | reverse complement strand
GGCGACCTAAAAAAGCACTAAACCCAACTTTGATCAGGCAGATTCCACAGATTGAGCGCTGTGATTATTTTAATGCGATTGCCCTGGCGCCCCACACGGTGCCCCTAGTTTTATGGGGGCAAGCTTGCTACCTTCTTGCCTCATGAAATTTTGATTCTAGGCGGGGCGGGATACATAGTGCAGTCATTTCATTTAGTGGTGCTAGGCAGCGAAACCCCAGTGGGGCAGGCGCTTACCGAGCTGGCTCAGGCCCAAGATATCTCCCTACATGCCATCTCATTTAAAGATTGGAATTTAACCGATCTTGCCGCCACGCAACAAAAGTTGAAAGAACTGGAGGCAAACTTCGTCATCAACTGTGTGATGGCCTCCCCATTCGGTACCACCGCCAAGATGGCGAAGGTGTTGGCTAGGGTATGCGACGAACAAGGCGTGGGCCTGTTGCAGCTATCTAATAACAAAGTGTTTGCAGGGCAAGACGGAGAGTTGTTTAAGGAAGAGGATCAGCCTTTCCCCCAATCGCAGGCGGGTCAGGATGTGCTGGCGGTGGAAGAAGCCATCGCCGCCTGCGAGCAACACATGATCTTACGCAGCGGTTGGTTGTTTAGCACCCAGGGGGAGGACGATGTGACGCGCTTGTTGGCGCTGGCCCAGCAACATCGGCAATTGTACCTTTCCGACAACAAGCCGTTATCACCCACCTCGGTGGAGGATGTGGCGGCGGTGTTGCTGGCCATGGTGGAGCAAGCCCGTTTCACCGAGCTATGGGGCACTTACCATTATTGCAGCGCAGAGCCCACCACCCTCTTTAAATTATCCGAGGTGGTGGTGGCTGAGGCGCGTCAGCATACGGCTCTCATGGTGGATGACATTTACAGCGATGCCAGCCACGACATGAATGCGCTCTTTGCCGAATCTGCGCCGAAACTGGCCTGCAAGAAACTGCTTTATACCTTTGGTATCAAGCCTAAGGCATGGCGTCCTGCCCTGTCGCGCATCGTCAAGAGCCGCTATATGGCAGCCAGCTCATAGGCGCGCGTTCTGCCAGCGGCTCACTGGCAAAAACCATCTATACTCAAAAATAACTTGGCTTGTTTCGCCCTATCGTCAGGCGCGATTCTTTAGTGGCGGCTGACCTGTGCCTATTATGGGCACTCATTGGGGGTAGGTAATGCACAGCGGTACGTTTTTTATTGGCTTCATGTTGCCCTTGTTGCTGAGCGCAAACAGTTGGTCGCAGCCCGAAGCTGCATTTGGCGGCAATGAGCTGTCCGAGTTCGAAGAGTTTTCCATGCCGGTGGTCTTGACCGCCACCCGTATTCAGCAGCATCAGGCCGATGTGCCGGCCAGTGTTACTATCCTCGAAGCCGACCTCATTAAGCAGCTGGGCGTTACCTCCCTGTCTGAATTGTTGCGCTATGTGCCCGGCATGATGGTGGGGTCAGACGGCAACAACAACAGCGATGCGGTGCATTACCATGGCGGCCCGGCTGCCTTTCCTAAAAACCTGCAAGTGCTGGTGAATGGCCGTTCTATGTATCGTTCTGTGGTGGCGGCGGTGAGTTGGTTTGAAATGCCGGTGGCGCTGGAGGATATTCGTCGCATCGAAATTGTCAGGGGGCCTAACGCCGCCAGTTATGGCGCTAACGCCTATCAGGCCATTATTAATATTTTAACCAAGCATCCCGCCGACACCTATGGTGCTACCGTGGCGTTAAAACACGGCAATAACGGCGAGCAAAATATTTATTTAAAACAAGGGGGCAGCATAGGGAAAACCGATTATAGGCTCTCTTTTAGTCAAAAAAGTGATGACGGTTTCGCGGCAAAAAGTGATACCCGCAGCGTGCAATTCTTAGATTTGGAAACCCATCGGCCCCTAGATTTATCCGGCGAACTAGAAACCTCCTTGCTGTATGTCAGCGCCAGCAAAGAGCTGGCGGATCAGGTTACCTATCAAACGAATCAGAACAAGGTAAAAGAGGCTCGTTTAGAATTAGGGCTGCGTTGGACCAGAGACTATAACTCGAGGCACCAACTGAAAATTAATGCCTACGCCACTCAGTATAATCAACGGCAGAAAATAGCTGTTGGCGCTGTCCCCGTGGCCTTTTTAGACGATGACCTGCGGGCGTTATTCACCTTAAATCCAAATGCCGCCAATGCCCTTACGCAAGGCGCCGACCCAAGCCCCTTTATCACCACGCAAGCCCAGCTAGATTTAGCCACGGCGGTGATTACGCGCTACCCGGGTGCTGCGGGTTCAGTGCCGGTGATGGGCACCATCAACGCCGACATGGATGAATATCGCTTCGATACCGAAGTGCAAGATACCTTCATGTACTCCCCGCAATTGACCCTAGTGAGCGGTGCTAGCCTGCGCCGTGATGCGGTGGATTCACAAACGTATTTAGGGGGGCGGCTCAATAACAATACCGCCCGCATATTTGCGAGCGCCACCTGGCAGGCCAGCGCGGCGTTAAATGTGCACCTAGGATTAATGACAGAAAAAGAGAGCCGTGCCGATACTGTCTACGCCCCCAGGGTGGCTTTTAATTACAAGCTTACCCCCAGCCAGTCTGTGCGTGCGGTGTACAGTGAATCGGTGCGTAGCCCCGACTTATTCGAACAACAGGCCGATTGGACGTTCACCCTAGACGGCGCACAAAGTAGTGCCACGCTTAACGGCGCGACATTTTACCAAAACCAGCAGGGGCCCAATAATCTCGATCATCAGTTTATTGAATCGTACGAGCTAGGTTATTACGGCCGAGTGGCATGGCTTAACCTAGAGGCGGACGTGCGCATCTTTCACGAGCATCAGGCGGATGTTTATTATCAGACCCTAAGGCTCGCCAAACTCACCACCGAAGAAAACCTTAGCACACGCTTCGAGGGGGTCGAGTGGATGTTAAACTTCACTCCCTGGGAGAAAGGCCAAATTCGCTGGAACGCGGCATTGGTGGAAGCGTTTACCAATGCTGGCAGCATCGATAGAGAGAGCGTGTTGCTGCGCGTTTATGCGCAAGGCACCACCACGCTTAGCTGGCTACAAGGTTGGCCGCTACAAATTAATTCTGCACTCAGTTATATGAAGGCCGACAAGATGGATCAGCTAGATGCAGACCCAGCGGGCCGTTTTTTAATTGAGCGCATCGATGGTCGGCTGGCAAAAACGTTTAATGTGGGCCGCTATGACATGGAACTAAGTGCCACCTTTCAGCGGGACTTATCTTCAGACCCGTATGTGTTGCCGGGTAATGTTTATGAAGATAAAAGCCGAGTGCAGGTGGGCTTGAGTTTTAATTTTTAGTGGTGGTGTGGGCTATGGACTTGAGCCTAGGGTGGGAGAAATTGGGAAGGTATTAACATGGTATTCACCACCTACAGCAATCATTATAATATCGCTATTTATGTCGCTTACGGTACGATATTGCATTTAAATTAATGTTGTGCGTGGTGAATTACTTTGCTCTAAAAATATTAAGTCAGCTAAATACTTTTTTCCTTAGGACTTTTAGTTCAGTTAAATTGCATTTAGTTTAGAAGTGATCAAGTTACTTCCATGTGATTTCATTCCAATCCCCTTGATTCCAGCTGTTTTGTATTTCCTTATCATCTGATCCGCAGCCGGTAATAGCCACTAGGCAGAATAAACTCATTATTAATAGTTTCATATACAGTATTCTTTTAAGGAATGGTTAAGTCTAATTGAGCTGGAAGCCATCTATAGAAAGACTTGTGTAGGTATGTTTTAGGTTATGATTCATGGTGCTTAACTCAATCATGGGGATTTTAACTGTCCCCTCTGGATGCGAGATTATTTCATCGCAATTAATCCCATTTTTATAATAGTAGGTGGCAGTGCTAGTGGTAAAAACCGTCCCGGCTTGGATCACCCAGGCTTCCGTGCTGCCAATAACAAGCTGAGGGTTATCAATGGTGCCGGCGATTTTAGTGAATATTAACGGATTACCGTCTCCTGGAGAAATAGTGAATATTGCATTGGAGCATTGTGCGTCACTAAAGCGAGCAGATACATCGTCAGTGTCATCATTATGCTCATCATAATTAGCAAGCTTGTAGCCACCGTCTCTATTACCTTCTAGCATGATTGAACCGAAATCTGTTTTAAGCAATATTTTTCCGTCATGTTGTATGCTTGGGATATGGTTGGTGAATCCAATTACTAAGCCATCACCCATTACAGGAATATCAAACTCGGGTGCTGGAGCGGAACTCTGCAAATCATCTATCTTTTGATTTAAGGTGGCATTATTACTTTCTAGTGCGACCGTTTTTTCTTCTAAGGTCGCTGTTGAGGTTTCTAATGCGCTAATCAATGCCGCTTGTGCTTCAATAACGCTTTCTAAACCAGCTGTATAACTTTTTAAACCTGAAAAATTACCGTTAACTTCTTCAGCCTTGGCAGGAGTCCCTGCAGAAAACTGAATCAAGCTGGGAGCCTCAGCGTGCGATAAGTTTACAGCTAACAACAGTGCCGAGGTGGCCATTACTTTACTTCTACTCACGTTCATTCCGTTCCTTTCCTTTAAATATTGTAAGTAATTTTATTTTAATTCGCATGCAGCCGACAATGATTTATAAGTAAAGCCAGATTATGAGTGTCTTTGTCATCCTCTGAATGCACTGGGATGATAATGACACTAGGTATAATGCGTCAACTACCTTATCCCTTGGTGAGTGAAAGTAGTGTGCTGTTTAATCTGTAGATCCACGTGCTCAACTATATTTCTCAAATATTATATTAATCTTGATGCGGCGTTCATGTTGTAAACAAGGGGAGCAGTCATGCCACCGCGCTATACCGTCCATCCCTGGACGTACCCTTCGAATTGCTCCTGCATTCTCAGGATACCGTCCATCCCTGGACATATGCGCTCTTTGGCATCCATGCCACCGCGCTATACCGTCCATCCCTGGACATAAAAAAGCCGCTCAATGAGCGGCGAATAATCCTCCATGACACCCCAATTTTATTGTCTATTGGTGCAGGCAGTTGTCTTTGCTAAATTATGCTTCACGGTATATGCCCATGATTTTTTCACTGATAACATTCTTCACGCCCAAGCGTTCCAGCATGGAAAAATTATCCAGCCCAGCCAAACGTAAGCGGTGTAGATGCAGGCAAGGCATGTCGGAATCAAACTCTCTTAGATCGCCTTTTTTCAAGATAGGTAAAAACGGATCGTTGCCCTGAAAACGTTTTAAGATTTGACGTAATCCTTCCTTAAACGGAATAGGAATAGAGCGCACGTTCTTATCTTTTTGGGTGATGACAATATATAGGCCTTCACGATTAATGGTTTCGCCAGGAATAATATGCAGCCCAGTGGGTTGAATGGCGTCTTCAGGAATGTGATTGAAGGTATCGTGAAAAGAATAAGGGTCGGGCAAGACCACCATGCTTTTATTCTGATCTTCAGGAAAAAAGATACTGTAGTTGCTGTATAGCTGGCTCACGCTGGGCGAATAGATGCACAGTTTGTTTTCGAAACGCTTAACGAAATCTGTGGCCCGTTGTTGCTGGGTAATATGGCCTAATTCCCAAACTAAATCGGTGTTGTCGGTTTCCTGTCGAATTGCATAACCCATAATAGCCTCACTGCTACGTCAAATGCGTGTGTAATTTCATGTTTTAAGTATCGGTCAGTTGGCATCATCTGTCCGTCTACTTTTAGTGAACATTTGTGATGGCACAGCCATTTTATGTAATCGCGAGGGGGACGTGCATGATAATGGCGAAAAATGCGGCCCAGTCCTGATTTTTAAAAACTTTAGGCTATATCAGGCACAAATACTTATGCCGCAAAGTTTTATAAGCAGCTGGCTGAGCAGTCGCCATGGGTCATCTTGTAACAAACCTTTGCAGGCAAAGTCGATTTGCTTACACAAAGTTAAGCTTTGCTGCACATCTTGCAGCGAGAGGCGGCGGGCAGCCCCCTTTATTTGGTTTTGTTTCTTGGGCCAGAATACCTTGAGCTGCTGTAAGGCCTTGTCGGCGGGCAGGCCGTTGTCGGTTAGCTGGCTGAAGCTCAGCAGTAGGCGAATGTCGTTGGCCAATATCGCCAAGGGTTGCAGGGCGTGTAGGCCCTCGGCTTGTAGCACGGCTAAGATATGCAGGCTGCGCACTCCGTCGCCCTTTAATGCGCTCTCAGACAGAGCAAACACATCGTAACGGCTGGCATCCCCCACCGAGTTTTCGATGTCGTGCAGGGTAATCTGCGGGTTGCCCAGCATCCTTAGCTTTTCAATTTCTTGGGCGGCGGCCAGCAGGTTGCCATCGGTACGGTCGGCTAATAAGTCGAGGGCCTCGCGGTCGGCCGTTAGTTGATAGCCACGCATGCGCTGGGCGATCCAGGCGGGCAGCTGCGCGCGTTCGATGGGCCAGTGGGCGATGAAGGCCCCGGCTTTATCTAGGGTCTTGAACCATTTGCTGCTTTGGGCTTTTTTATCGATCTTGGGCAATACCAGCAACACGAGGTTATCTGGGTTGGGCTGTGCCATTAGGGCGCTCAAGGCTTTGCCGCCCTTGTCTCCGGGTTTGCCGCTGGGCAGCTGAATCTCGATGAGCTTGCGGCTGCTGAACAAGGACAGCGCATTGGCCGCCTCTAGTAGGGTGCCCCAGTCAAACTTGGCATCTACATGATGAACTTCCCGTTCGTCGAAGCCGTGGTGGCGAGCGGCGGCCCGTACTTGGTCTGCGAGCTCTTGGCTCAGCAGGGGTTCGTCACCACTGACGATGTACAGCGGCTTGAGCCCTTGCTGTAGATGTTGGCCCAGTTGCTCGGGCTTAAGGCGCATGCGGTGACTCGCTGGCTGTCAGCACCACGGCTTTTAGGCGTTGCAATAGCTTGCTGGCGTTATCCCGTTTCATGCGGCGACGCAGGGTCTGTTCTTCCTGAGCCTCGCCGATGATGGCGTCGTTATCGTACAGCTGAGTGCGATAGGTGGTGACCGTCATGGGCACGCCTTGGGCCGCTCCTGTGTCATCTAACAACACAAATTTAAGGGTCTGGATGAGTTCGAACTCGCTGGCGCGGGCCCCGCTGGTAACCGCGAGGGTGCGCCTTTGGGCGTGGTCTTGCAGAATCTTGAGGGTGTAGGGTGCGTCCTGAGCGAGGGTGACGCCATTGCTCAGCAGCGCCTGCTTGAGTAACTTTTGCGTATCTAGGCTCACTAGGCTGGTCTCTAGGTGCAATATACGCAGGCCGACGGGTAACTCTACCTGGCCCTTGAGGTGCCAGCCGCAACCCACCATTAACAGGGTGAGCACGAGGAGGATGTTTTGGCGTATGGTCAGCATGTTACCCTTGCTTCTCAATGATGAAAGTTTTATAGACGTTGTAGAGGCCACCCTGTGGCCGATGCGTTAGCGGCTATTGCCTAGTACGAGGCCACCCCGTGGCCGATGCTTTAGCGGCTATTATAGTCCGACGCTACTGCCTTGTATAAGGCCATCGGCCACGGGGTGGCCTCTTACGGTACCATCGGCCACGGGGTGGCCTCCTACGGTACTAGTTGGCTACGATATTCACGAGACGGCCAGGCACATAAATTTCTTTACGTATGGTCTTGCCGTCGAGGAAACTTTGCACTTTGGCATCCGCCTTAGCGGCCGCGATGGCAGCGTCTTGAGCCACGTTGGCGGGCACCTCAATCTTGCCGCGCACTTTGCCGTTCACCTGCACCACAATTTGTATGCTTGTGCGCACCAGCGCCGCAGCATCGACCTCGGGCCAAGGGGCATCGAGGATAGAGTCTTGGTTGCCCAGTTCTTGCCATAACGTGTGGCTGATGTGCGGGGTGATGGGGGCCAGCATGCGGGTGATGGCATTTAGCGCCTCTTGCAACACGCTGCGCGCGGCGGCATCTTGTTTGTCGAGCTTAGTGAGGGTGTTCATTAGCTCCATGATGGCGGCGATGGCGGTGTTGAACGCGTAGCGGCGGCCAATGTCGTCGCTTACCTTTTGTATGGTCTCGTGGGTCTTGCGACGCGCGGCCTTTAGTGAATCACTGAGGCTGTCGGCGTCGAGCGCGGCGATGGCGTTGCCGTCTAGCACTTCGGTGGCTAAACGCCAGATGCGTTGCAGGAACTTCTGTGCGCCCTGTACGCCCGAGTTAGACCATTCTAGCGATTGCTCTGGAGGCGCGGCAAACATGGTATATAAGCGCACCACATCGGCCCCGTAGAGGTCGATGGCCGCCTGCGGGTCGACCCCGTTGTTCTTCGACTTGGACATCTTAATCATGCCCTCGTGGTTCAATACCTTGTCTTCGAAGCTGGCTTTGAGCACGCGGCCCTTGTCGTCACGCTCTAGTTCGACGTCGCTGGGATTCACCCATTCCTTGCCGCCGTTTTCATTTTGGTAGCTGAACGCATCGGCCAACACCATGCCCTGACACAACAGCTTCTTGAAGGGTTCATCGCCTTTTACGAGGCCCGCATCACGCAATAACTTGTGGAAGAAGCGCGCGTATAACAGGTGCAAGATGGCGTGTTCGATGCCGCCGATGTATTGGTCTACCGGCAGCCAGTAGTTGGCTTCTTCTGGGTCGATCATCTGCGTGTCGTCTTGCGGTGAGCAATAACGCGCGTAATACCAAGAGGACTCCATGAAGGTATCGAAGGTATCGGTCTCGCGGAAAGCCTGTTGGCCAGCAAATTCGATGTTTTCGAATTCTGGATTGTTCTTGATGGGGCTGTTGACGCCATCCATGACCACGTCTGTGGGTAGCTCCACCGGCAGCATGTCTTCGGGTGTGACGACTTGCTCACCGTTGGCGAGGTTGATCATGGGCACCGGTGTGCCCCAATAACGCTGGCGGCTCACGCCCCAGTCGGTTAAGCGGTAATTGGTTTGGGTCTTACCCTTGCCTGCCTTAGTGAGCCAGTAGGCGATGGCCTTGAAGGCCTTGGCCGAGGTAAGGCCGTCGAACTCTCCCGAGTTAATTAACTTGCCCTTATCGGTGAAGGCGGCCTTGCTTATGTCGCATTCTTCGCCCTTGGCGGGGGCGATGACCTGCTTAATTTCTAGGCCGTATTTGTTGGCAAATTCGAAGTCACGCTGGTCGTGAGCGGGCACGGCCATCACCGCGCCGGTGCCGTACCCCATCAATACAAAGTTGGCCACCCAGATGGGCACTTCCTTGCCAGAAATTGGGTGAATGGCGGTGAGGCCGGTGGCGCAGCCTTTTTTCTCCATGGTGGCGATGTCCGCCTCGGCGGTGCCTCCCAATTTACATTCTTCGATAAACGCCGTTAATGCATCGTTACCCTGGGCGGCTTCGAGAGCCAAGGGGTGACCGGCGGCCACCGCTAAATAGCTAACCCCCATTAAGGTATCGGGGCGGGTGGTGTACACGCCGAGGTCATCGCTGCGGTCTTTAATGGCAAACTGCATCTCGACCCCTTGGCTCTTGCCGATCCAGTTGCGCTGCATGGCTTTTACTTTTTCGGGCCATTCGTCTAACTGGTCTAAATCATTAAGCAATTCTTCGGCGTAATTGGTGATGCGGATAAACCACTGGGGGATTTCCTTGCGCTCGATGGGGGTGTCGCAGCGCCAGCAGCAGTTGTCGATGACTTGTTCGTTGGCCAGCACGGTCTTATCGTGGGGGCACCAGTTCACTGCGGATACTTTTTTGTAGGCCAGGTCTTTCTCGACCAGCTTAGTGAAGAACCATTGTTCCCAGCGGTAGTATTCGGGCTTGCAGGTGGCCAGCTCGCGGTCCCAGTCATAACCAAAGCCCAGAGTGTTGAGCTGGTCTTTCATGTAGTCGATGTTTTCGTCGGTCCACTTACCGGGTGCCACGTTGTGCTTAATAGCGGCGTTTTCGGCGGGCAAGCCAAACGAGTCCCAACCCATGGGCTGCATCACGTTTTTACCCTGCATGCGCTGATAGCGCGCGATAACATCGCCTATGGTGTAGTTGCGCACATGGCCCATGTGGAGGCGGCCACTGGGGTAGGGGAACATGGAGAGACAGTAGAATTTTTCACGATTGTTATCGACGACGGCCTTAAAGACCTGGTTTTTAGCCCAGTGCTGCTGAACCTGAGACTCGATTTCTTTGGGGTTATATGACTCTTGCATGTTTGGCGAGCTTGCTTAAAAAAATAGCTGCCAAGGATACCCTAGATTGCCTCCTAGGGCACGAACAACCCCAGTCATGGCTAGGGTGATCGCATTAATACTTAGACGAATGGCTTCACGTTTCCCGCCAGCCTGAAATGGTACTATTTCAATTTGCGGCCGCCATTAATCCATCCATGCTTCAAAGACCCTAAACTGAAACAGCACCATTCCAAGCTCAAACTTTACAGTCTGCGATGCCTTCAATAATCGATGGCCCTGCCAAATGGGCCGATAAACATTGATCTGTATTAGGTTCTGCTTATCTTTTCATGAAAATGCGCCCTATTTGGTTGAACCTGCTTTTTTTTCGGGTAGTTTGCGGCCCTGTAATGGGTCGTAGTTGAGAGTTAAGCCGTGTTATTTAAGAACGTATTTATGCTGGTGGGCCTCGTCGCGTCACTGACTTGTTGGGGCACGGAATACGATAGCCTGATTGCAAAAATGGCGAATATTAGGGCCGATTCGGCCCTGCATCAGGCGGCCATCGAGGCGGGTAAGGAGCGTTCATTGTTGTGTGGCTATTGTCATGGCAAGGATGGCAACAGCGTTAAGGATTATATTCCCAACCTCGCTCAGCAGAATCCCGAATACCTATTGAAGCAATTTCAGCTGTTTGCCAGCGGTGAGCGCAAGAACTATGTGATGCAACAGATGGCGCAGATGCTCACCGAGCAAGAGCGTATCAACATTGCGTTATATTTTTCGTCTCGGCAGGTGGTGGTGAGTGAGCGCCATGAAACCTCCGAGCAGGGCAAGCAAAGATACCAGGGTTTTTGTTTTGCCTGCCATGGTGAGGGCGGCATGGGCAACAAGGATCTACCACGCCTCGCGGGACAGAAAAAAACATTCCTAGTGAAAACCCTTACCGCCTTTAAACACGGTGACAAAGCCCGTTCAAGTTCTCCCATGGTAAAAATTATGGGCGCGGTTAAAGAGGACGAAATAGAGCCTTTGGCCAATTATATTTCCAGCATGTAGTAAACTGGGGGAAATTAATGAGTGGGTTGAATCATGATCTTAGCGGGCAATTCCGACATCATCAGCAAGTGTGAGTTTTTCAGTGCGGGGGCGGCGGCCAATAGTCAGTGGTTGAGCTTTGCCAACGGCCTAGTGCTGGTGTTGCAGCGAGATTGTTTGGCCCTCTATAAAGATGCACGGGCGGTAAACGATGAACTGGGTAACGGGCTCATGGAGCTGGCGGATCTCGCCGGGGCGGCATGCCTAGCATTAGGCGAGCAGGGTTTCGTCAGCGAATATAAGGCGGGCTTTGTGGGCCTTAGGGATGACAAGGTGATCCTCATCACCCCCAACGATATTCAGCTGTTTGCCGGTAAGGCGGATGCGTTGCGCAATTGCAACGAGCTGGCCCGCCTGAAACTGGCTTAAAGCGCTTGCTGGCGGCGCTTTCGGTAGGTCAGCCAAGCCAAAAACCCACAGCAAAAAATCAGCATGGGCCAGCTCCCGCAGAGACTAAACGGGGTGTTGCCGCTCATGACCTGCGCCTGTGCCTGCAACACGCCGTATTCAAACTGAGGCAGGCGAGCCTTAATCTCTCCCCTATGATCGATTAACGCGGTGATGCCGGTGTTGGTGCTGCGCAACAGGTAGCGGCCGTTCTCTAGGGCGCGCATACGGGCCAATGCTAAGTGTTGCTTGGGGCCGATGCTGCTGCCAAACCAGGCATCGTTGCTGATGGTGATGAGCAAGCCACTGTGGCGCGCCAGCTGCGCCACGAAGTCGGGGTAGGCCACGTCGTAGCAGATGAAGGGGGCAATGGCGTAGGCGAGTGGGCCACTGTTTACCTGCAACAGGGCCTGCTGCGGTGCGCCGGGTCTAAATTCCGACATGGGGATATTAAAAAACGCCAGCAGCGGTCGCCAACTTTGGGGCAGTGGCATGTACTCGCCGAAGGGCACCAGCTTTTGCTTGTGATAGAGGCCGCTGCCTTCCCCTAGGGCAAGAATACTGTTGTGATACGCGCCCGGATACGGCTCATCTGGCCCCTGCTGATAGGGGATGCCGGTTATGAGGGTGCTGTTATTTTTTTGCCCCTCTTCATCTAGGTACTTTAAATACTCGCTGGCCTGATGGTGCAGCACGGTGATGGCGGTCTCGGGCCACAGTATTAAATCGGCCTGCCAATTTTTTTCGCTGGCGCTGCGGTATTTTTCTAGGGTGGGGTAGATCTCTTCGGCCAGCCACTTGCGCTGCTGGGGAATGTTGCCCTGAATGGCCACCACCTGAATGTCGCCATCTTTAACCGGTTGGGTCCAGGCAATGAGGGACAGACAGCTGCCCAGTAGCCAAGGGGTGGCGAGTAAAACGATGCCTGTTGGCCATTGTTTGGGCCATGGCCAATCGCGCAGAAAGGCGGCGCTGAGTGTCACCACGAAGCCGATGCCATACACCCCCAGCACAGGGGCAAAGCCCTTGAGCTGCGTAGTGAGGTGGGCGTCTCCTAGATACAACCAAGGAAAGCCGGTTAAAAACCAGCTGCGGCTCCATTCAAACAATAACCAAGTGCAGGCAAAGGCGAGGCAAGCGTATTTTTGCTGGCTAAAAAATTTTTGAAAAGTGTAGCTCATGGCGGCGAAAAACCATGCCAGCCCGGCCACAAAAAGCAGGGTCATGAAAAACGCCGCCAGCGCCGGGGTGTGGCTGTGCACATGTATGCTCACATACACCCAGCTGACGCCTGCCGCGTAGGTGCCTAAGCCAAACCACCAGCCGCGCCACAGGGCTTGGCGCGGGCTAAGGTCTTTAAGGGAGGCATAAAATAACGCCACCGCCACAAATTGCAGCGGCCATAGGGAATAAGGGGCGAAGCTCAAGGGCAGCATGACGCCGCACAGTAAAGCCAGAAAGTGGCCCGCCCAGCCGGGTCGACTGATCCATGAAAGGCGGTGCGCTGCGGTGGTTGTGGGCAAGGTATTCTTCTTATGCTGTGCGGGCTGAGTCGATGTGAGTCACTTGCAATAAGTGTATTTGGCGGCTGTTGGCGTTGGCAATCTTGTAGTTGAGGGGGCCGATGTCGATGCTCTCGTTGCAGTCGGGCAGGCGGCCAAATTTCTCCATCACTATGCCCCCTATGGTATCAAACGCATCTTCTGAAAATTGGCAGTTGAAGGCTTCGTTGAAATCTTCTATGGGGGTGAGGGCCTTGACCATGAAGGTGGTGTCATCAATTTGTTTGATGAAGTTTTCGGTCTCGTCGAAGTCGTGTTCGTCTTCGATGTCGCCGACAATTTGCTCTAGTACATCTTCGATGGTCACTAGGCCATCGACGCCGCCGTACTCATCGATGACGATGGCCATGTGGTTGCGAGTGGCGCGGAACTCTTTAAGCAAGACATTGAGGCGCTTGCTTTCGGGCACAAACGTCACCGGGCGAATGATGTCCTTGATGCGGAAGTTATCGGTGTTTTCTTCCAGCACTAGGTCTAGCAGGTCTTTGGCCAACAAGATGCCCAGTACATCGTCTTCGGTCTCGCCCAGCACCGGAAAACGAGAGTGGGCGGACTCTATGATGCTAGCTAAAAATTCCTTGGGCTTTTGCTCGATGTTGACGCACACCATCTGTGAGCGCGGGATCATGATCTCGCGCACTTTCATGTCGGTTACCTGAATGGCCCCCTCCATGATGGCGAGGGCGTCACTGTCTACTAACTCGCGCTCTTGGGCTTCACGCAGTAAGTGTTTGATTTCAGTGCGGTTCTTGGGGTTGCCCTTGAATATATTCAGGTTGGCCAGCCAGTTAAATGCAGAATTTATCGATCGCTCTTTCATAATCTCATTCAATTGTTAAATAGGGGTCGGCAATGTTCAAGCTGCCTAATATAGTACGTTCCATATCTTCCATTACTTGAGCCTCAGCATCCGTTATATGGTCGTAGCCCAACAAATGCAAGCAGCCGTGTACCACCATGTGCGCCCAATGATGTATGGCGGGCTTGTGTTGTAGTGTTGCCTCGTCTGCCACCACTTGGGCGCAGATAACTAGGTCGCCGATGAGCTGGCCCACCTCATCTAGCCCCTGTAGGGCCTCGGGCACCTCGAAGGGGAAGGACAGCACATTAGTGGGTTTGTCCTGGCCGCGATACTCTAAATTAAGTTGCTGGCTCTCGGCTTCATCCACTAGGCGAATGCTTAATTCGGCCTCGTCTTTTAAGCCCTGTAAGGCGGCTTGTGCCCACGCGGTAAGCTGTTCTTGGTTGGGCAGCTCGCTATGTTCGCTGGCAATCTGCATGTCTACGATAATCATGATGGTGAGTCGCCCGTTTTATGTGTCGTTTCTTGCTTTAAATTTTGTGCCGCTACTTGGGCCTCGTGTACATCGTAGGCATCGACGATACGCTGTACTAGGGGGTGGCGTACCACGTCTTTGTTGGCAAACTGGGTAAAGCCGATGCCCTCGACATCTTTTAAGACATGCATAATATGGGCAAGGCCGGAGCGCGTGCCACGGGGTAAATCGATCTGGGTGATGTCGCCGGTGATGACCGCCTTCGTGCCGAAACCGATGCGCGTTAAAAACATCTTCATCTGTTCTTTGGTGGTGTTTTGGCTTTCATCGAGGATCACGTAGGCATTGCTGAGGGTGCGACCGCGCATGTAGGCGAGGGGCGCTATCTCGATGATGTTTTGCTCTTGCAGTTTGCTAACCTTGTCGTAGCCGAGCATCTCGTGCAGGGCATCGTAGAGGGGGCGCAGGTAAGGGTCTATTTTTTGCGCGAGGTCCCCGGGTAAAAACCCCAGTTTTTCACCGGCCTCCACCGCCGGGCGCACTAAGATAACCTTTTGCACGTCGTCGCGCAGCAGGGCTTCCACCGCACAGGCCACCGCTAGGTAGGTCTTGCCGGTGCCTGCCGGGCCTATGCCAAAATTAATGTCGTGCTTGATGATAGAGCGTACATAACTTTGCTGGTTGGGGCCGCGGGGCTTAATAATAAGCTTGGGGGTGCGCAGTACCACGGGCTTGTGTTGCCCCTCTTGGCTGTGTTGCTGGTTGTAGGCGATGTCGATGTCGGCCTCTTGCAGCAGCAGGTGAATCAGCTCGCTGCTGATATCGGTGCCGTTGTGGGTCTCGCGATAGAGGCGCTGGATGATGTGCGTGGCGTGGTCCACGCTGCGGGCCTCACCGGCCAGCTTAAAATGGTGGCCACGGTTAAATATCTTGATCTGAAAGTGCTGGCCAATTTGCTTGATGTGGCTGTCTAGGTGGCCGCTCAGGTTGGCCAAGCGCCGAGTGTCTTCTGGCGCGAGGCAGAACTCGCTTTGGGCGGTGCGTTGGCGGGGCGCGTTGGCGGTTGTCATCTGCTTATTATGTCCACAACTGAGGGTAATGTCTCTATGCAAGAGGGCTGTATTAGAACACCCCTTCTGCCAATAACAAGCGGCCAATCAGGCTGTTGGTGAGGGACTCTTCTATTTTGACCTGCACAAACTTGCCAATTAGGCTCTGATCGTCACAGGGGAAGTACACCGAGCGGTTGTTTTCGGAGCGCCCCATGAGCTTGCCAGGGTCTTTGCGCGACACGCCACTGACGAGGATGGTCTCTACCTTGCCGACCATGCGCCGGCCAATTTGCTGGGCGTTGTGGGTGATGCGGTCTTGCAGTATTTGCAGGCGCTGTTTCTTGATGTCCATGGGGGTGGTGTCTGCTAGCTCAGCCGCCGGAGTGCCGGGGCGTGGGCTGTAGACGAAGCTGAAGGAGGTATCGAAGCCAATGTCATCTATTAGCGTCATGGTCTCTAGGAAGTCCTCTTCGCTTTCTCCGGGGAAGCCGATGATGAAATCTGAGCTGATGCTGATGTCGGGGCGCAGTTGCTGAATGCGGCGGATTTTCTCGCTGTACATGGCCACCTCGTGACCGCGCTTCATGGCCGCTAAAATCTTGTTGGAGCCGCTCTGTACCGGCAGGTGCAGGTGGCTCACCAGTTCGGGGACTTCGGCAAAGACCTGTATGAGGCTGTCGCTGAATTCCAATGGGTTGCTGGTGGTGAAGCGAATGCGGTCGATGCCCTCGACCTCGGCCACGGCGGTGATCACGTCGGCGAGGTCCATGATCTCGCCATCTGCGCTGTGCCCCTCATAGCAGTTGACGTTTTGGCCCAGCAGATTTACCTCGCGCACGCCTTGATCGGCCAGTTGCTGAATCTCCACCATCACATCGTTAAACGGACGGCTCACTTCTTCGCCGCGGGTGTAGGGCACCACACAGAACGTACAGTACTTGCTGCACCCTTCCATAATAGAGACAAACGCCGAGGCCCCTTCTACCTTAGGGGCGGGCAGGTGATCAAACTTTTCAATTTCGGGAAAGGTGATGTCCACCACGGGAATCTTGTTGGCGCTGGCATCTATGAACTGCGGCAGGCGATGCAGGGTCTGGGGGCCAAAGACCATGTCGACCTGGGGGGCGCGCTTACGAATGGCCGCCCCTTCCTGGCTGGCCACACAGCCGCCCACACCTATCACTAGGTTGGGGTTTTTCTTCTTGAGTTTGTTCCAGCGGCCCAGCTGATGAAAGACTTTTTCCTGGGCTTTTTCGCGAATGGAGCAGGTATTTAACAGCAATACATCCGCTTCTTCTGGGGTGTCTACTAACTCCATCTCATGGGAGTCCCCCAGTAGGTCGGCCATGCGCGAGCTATCGTATTCGTTCATCTGACAACCATGGGTCTTAATGTACAACTTCTTCGCCACGGATATCACCATGCTCTAATAATTTTAAGGGGCGCATTATAAACCTATGTGCTAACTCTGGCTATGTGGTTAATGGGCATCAACAGTGTTGTCATGTAGGCGATCTCTTACGCTCATTGTAAGGAACGGAGATACCTATTTTGGCTGAAGCTGGTAGCATGCGCAGCTTGAATATCGGTGCGACTGAGAGGGAACTTAGGGTGGAACAAGAGAGTTATCGTTTACGGGGTGGGGACTGCAAGCAGGATATTGTGCTGCGTCTAGCTCAGGAAATTAGCAAGCTGGAAGACCAGCTCAAGCGCCTCCAAGTTGAGAGGGCACCCCATCGTTTCAGCCTGATGAAGACCTATAAAGCCATGATCGCCTCTCGCCAGGAACTGCTCACGCAGCTAGATGGCTAACAACTGCGTCACCTCGCCTGTTGCTTGAGTTTCTTGTGCAGGCGTTTCACTTCACGTTTCAGTAGTACCACCTTGCGTTTCCACTTTGCCAGTTCTTTGGCGGTAATCGGCTTAGAGGCGCTTGCTGCGCGCTTGCTGTTGGCGCCGAGTGGGCTTAGCTGCTCTGATAATACGATGCTTTGATCGGTAAACGAGAGGTTGCCCACATCCTCTAGCTGGGCCGCGCGGCTCACCCGTTGCAACTGCTGCTCGTGTAATAACACCGACTTTTCAATCTTGTCTGTTTTCATTTCCGCTAGGCGCTTGGCGTGACGCGCCAGCTGATATAGGCGTTGGCTGGCAAAGACGCTGTCTTGGGTGATTTGTTTGATCTGTTTTTGCTGGCGCGGATTGTGACCGATAAACACGCGCGCCGCCGCCAGTTGCTTGAGCGTCTGCCGGTGGGTCTTGGGCAGCAGCTCTTGGGCATCCAGCTGCTGGGCCTTACTTAGCATCTCTTGCGCCTTAGATAGGTGAGTGAAGCCGATGGTCTTGACCTCGAGGGCTCTCATCTCTTTTAGCAGCTTTGGCTGGGCGCTGAGGGCGGCGTCCGGTTCTCTTTGCTCGACAGACCTTACCAGTTCTAATAAATGCGCTTCCACATCATTGAATGCCTGTGGAAAATGCTTGTGGGCCTTGAGGGTGAGCAGTAGTCGGCGATGCTTGAGGCTTTTCTTGAGGGTGTTATTCACCAGTTTTTTAGTGCGTAGGCCAGAGTTTATGTACTCGATGCTTAATTGGGTGAGCTCTTTAATGCTGGCTGCGGAGTCTTTGTCGGCATAGGCCGCGCGCGCCTGCCGATAGC
>CAJXIK010000009.1 GCA_913054445.1 uncultured Bermanella sp. | reverse complement strand
AGCCGTTTTCACCGAACAAGGTGCCCGATTTTCCCACAAAGGTCATGACGGTGGCACCTAAGTCACGGCCATCGCTGGCCAATTTACTCAACGATGAGCCAGGCTCCATGCGGGTTAAATAACGCAGGCCGCCCTCTGGGTTGGCATCACTTCTCATAGGGTCAATAGCAGAAATGTCACTGATGTCACTTTCATCCATTGCGCCTACAATAAGCTCCCCCTCGAAACCCGTTATGTTAACGGTGTCGACACCATAGCGCTCCACGATACGGCCAACGGTTTCATGATTACTTTCTTTATCCAAACCATAAAACATATGGCCATTATTAAAATTATGCAAAACACTGTTAGTAAGGCCACGGGTGTTATTGTGATAACCAAAGAAGAATTCATCGGCGAATTTTCTTGGGTTAATGTCTCCCATGGTCATATGGTTAAACCATGCACTGCCCCAGGTTAAAACATAACGGCTTTCTGGGCGTACATCCCAAGAGACAATGTCGCTATGCTCCACATCACTATCACCGCCGCCGCCACTCATTTGTTCATCCATGTTGCCAAACAAGAAGGCGCTGTTGAGCTGTATATTGCGCTG
Organism: uncultured Bermanella sp.; assembly: GCA_913054445.1. Taxonomy (GTDB): domain Bacteria; phylum Pseudomonadota; class Gammaproteobacteria; order Pseudomonadales; family Oceanobacteraceae; genus Bermanella. The sequence goes on along the minus strand of CAJXIK010000009.1, from coordinate 18,058 downwards.
AAAGCGTGCGGTGGTGTTATTACTGGTGGTGGGAGTAGCAAACTCACCGGCCAGTTCGCCCTGCACCACAAAATCTGGATTATCGCTGTCGATGGCGAGATTATTAGCCAAGAAAGCATTGGTGGTTGAGTAAACCGAATAAATCCCAGGTCACAAGGCCGCTTTCTGGGTGTACCTTTACGCCGTCTGGGCCGTAGTCTTTTGTCCAATGGATGATGCCGTTCAAGTTGTCTTGATTGGCAATGGGGATGGTAAACGCTAAGTCTTCCCCTGCGCCGTGGGCCACAAATTGATCGGCGATGGCGGCCACGTGGGGGCTAATGGTTGAGCGTGTGCTCTCACCCAGCGAAGAGGCTGAAGTAGATTCCTGGGCGGAATCGGCGCTGGTTTTAGCGGAGTCTAGTTCGATGCAGCCTGCTAATAATATTAGGCTGCTAAGTATTAGATTTTTCACGGGTACCTCGCATGGAAACTGGTCAACCTAGTGGTTGGCTTCAGTATATGCGAGTTAGGTATTTCAAAATTGTAAATAGCCTAGGCTGAGCGGCGCATCACATTACGCCGTGAGCGCTTCGTACTTGGCCTGCAGTTGCTCTTTGGTTTCTTCGTGAGCTGGGTCTAGCGGGATGCAGTCTACCGGGCACACTAGCTGGCACTGAGGCTCATCGTAGTGGCCGACGCATTCGGTACACTTGTCGGGCTCTATCTCGTAGATGTCGTCCCCTTCAAAGATGGCTTCGTTGGGGCACTCCGGCTCGCATACATCGCAGTTGATGCAATCATCGGTAATGATCAATGCCATGGGGCTACCTCTTTTAATGCTGTTGGCGTCATGGGGTTGGCCATTTTACGCTTTGCCGTGAAACTTTTCTAATAGAACTTTTTCCACATCTGGGTGCACAAATTTATGTACATCCCCTTCTAAGCGAGCAATCTCGCGGATGAGGGTCGAGCTAATGAACGAGTGTTTTTCGTCTGGGGTTAAAAACATCGTTTCTAACTCTGGTGCCAGGGCACGGTTCATGTTGGCCAGTTGAAATTCGTATTCGAAGTCCGATACCGCTCGTAAACCCCGCAGTATCACCTGCCCGTCTTGTTGTTTGACAAATTTGGCTAGCAAGATATTAAAGCCCACCACCTCTACGTTGGGTATGTGGCTCAGCACGTGGCGAGCCAGCTGGCAGCGCACTTCTAAGTCCAATAGGGGCTTCTTGTGTGGGCTCTCGGCGATGGCCACCACGATGTGGTCGAACATGCGGGAAGCGCGCTCGATGATGTCCATATGGCCATTTGTTATGGGGTCAAACGTGCCTGGGTAAATAACTTTAGTCATGAATCTGCCTGTGGGCTGGTTCTTTTGTGGCGCATGGTAATCAATTTACAAACGGCACTCAACTATCGTTTGCAGGAGGGTAGGCGGTTTACGTTGGCGGAAAGGGCTGGCGGAAGGGCTAGTGAGGGGCTTTAGTAGGGGAGAAAGAGCAGCCGTGTGGCTGCTCTTAGTGTCGGCGTGGGCTTACTTTACTTGCTACCCAATAGGAACTTGTAGATGAGCCTGTGTACGAGGCGACCGTGGGGAGCATGTACCAGCTTGCCGCTGTTGATGTGCCCTTTGGTGTGAATCGACTTGGCATGGCTCAGAGTCAAGAAGCCTTCCTTGCCGTGGTAATGACCGATGCCAGAATCCCCTACGCCACCGAATGGTAGATCGTCTTGGGCGATGTGGGTGAGGCAGTCGTTAATGGTCACGCCGCCAGCGTGGGTGGTTTGTACCACGTGCTGCTGTTCTTTCTTGTTGTGGCTAAACAGGTACATGGCCAAGGGACGTGGGCGGTCCTTGATGTAGGTGAGCGCTTCATCTAGGTTCTTGTAGGTGACGATGGGCAGTATTGGGCCAAAGATCTCATCCTGCATCACGGTCATCTCATCGGTGGTGCCGGTGATGAGGGTGAGGGGCATCTTACGGGTGCCGCTGAAATCTTCGCCGGCATGGTTCAATGGCTCAACCGTAGCGCCTTTGGCACTGGCATCGCTCACTAAGCCCTGCAGGCGATCAAGCTGACGCTGGTTAATGATGGCGGTGTAGTCTTGGTTGTCGCGCAGGGTGGGGTAAAACTTCTGGTAAGAGGCAGCAATTTGCTTCTTAACGGCGTCCTTCATGTTTTCTGGGCACAAGATGTAATCTGGGGCGACACAGGTTTGGCCGGCGTTGGTGCTCTTACCAAAGATGATGCTGTCACCCGCGCCGCTTAGGGAGGCGCTGTCGGTGATGATGCAAGGAGACTTGCCACCTAGCTCTAGGGTAACTGGTACGAGGTTTTTCGCGGCAGAGGCCATTACGTGGCGGCCCACCATGGTCGAACCGGTGAAGATCATGTGATCCCAGTGCATGCTGGTGAATTCCATGCCCACTGTGGCTTCGCCCAGTACCACGGCAATTTGGTCTTCATCGAAGGCTTCGGCGAGCATGGCCTTAATAACAAGGTTGGTCGCCGGGGTGAATTCCGACAGCTTGATAACGATGCGGTTACCGGCGGCCAAGGCCACGGCCAGCGGGGACACGGTTAAGAAGGTGGGGTAGTTCCATGGCACGATGACGCCAATGACGCCTTTTGGCTGATAAAATACCTTGTTAGAGGCTGGGGCAAACATCAGGCCCACGTGGCGCTTGCTGGGTTTCATCCACTTCTTAACGTTTTTCTTGTGGTAGTTGATGCCTTCTAGTGCGCCTAGAATCTCGGCCAGCAAGGTCTCGTCTTTTGAGCGGCTGCTGAAGTCCTGGTTCATGGCCTCGGCCACTTGGTCTTTGTATTTCAGCAATACGGCGGCGAGTTTGTCGAGGTCGGCGCGGCGCTGTTGCAAGCTAGGGTAAGGCTGTTGCGCAAAGGCGGCCTTCTGCTTGGCGAACACATCTTGCAGGTGGGCGATGTGCTGTTGTTCGTCGTCTTGTATCTGGGTGGCTGTCGCGACCATAGTGGTATCCTCGAGTAGGCACTCTTTAATAGTTTTTATATGAGCTGGTAACCATGGTATTATTAGAGCTATTACTCTAAAGGTCAATGGCTTTTTTTTGTACAGCGCTCTCTGTGTCTGGTTTTGCAGTGCGGGATATCGCTATTTAATAGGTGCTTTATAGATATGAAGACTCGCGACCGCATCACTCAGGCTAGCCTTGCGCTGTTTAACCAGCAGGGCGAGCGTAATGTTACCACTAATCATATCGCCTCTCACCTAGGCATGAGCCCGGGTAACCTGTATTACCACTTCAAGAACAAGCAACAGATCATCTTCGATATTTACCTCGTGTACGAGCGGCTGGTGGGTGTTCACCTGAGCGTGCCCAACGACCGCCCGCTGGTCATCAACGACAAGCTGGTTTACCTACGGGAGATTTTTCAGGGGCTGTGGGATTATCGCTTCATACATCGAGACCTACAGCATCTATTGCAAAACGATGACGAGCTGCGCAAGCGTTACAACGCCTTCTTTAAGCGTTGCCTTAGTTCCACCCAGGATATCTATTTTGGCTTGCGCGACGCTGGCATACTGTCTGCGAGCGACGAAGAGCTGCGCGCTCTAGCGTTGAATAGCTGGATACTGGTGACCTCATGGTTTGATTTTATACACAGCAACCTGCTGGTGGAAGAGGGTCAGGAAGAGCTGCGTGAGCTGTTAAACGCGGGTATCTATCAGATATTTGCCATGGAGCGCCCCTACCTAACAGATGCGTTTCGCGAACCTGTGGCCGAACTGGCCGAGCAGCTGGGGCAGTCACTGGAGCAGATAGTGGCGCTGCCCTCGTAGGAGGCCACCCCGTGGCCGAAATCTGTGGCCTCTGCTAATTAATCCTCTCACGCCTTTCGGGCAGGGGCTGCCCTCGTACGAGGCCACCCCGTGGCCGAAATCCCTCTAGCCACCCCGTGGCCGAAATCTGTGGCCTCCGCTAATTAATCCTCTAGCGCCTTTCGGGCAGGGGCTGCCCTCCTACAATATAGGCACAGTCGCACTTGCCCGGCCTTTTTCTCGCGGTGTAAATCCCAGTGTGGGGGAATATTAAGGCTGGCCAAATCTTGTTCGCTTTCTATGTATATCCAACCGTCATCCGCCAATAAGCCATGGCTCTCGATTAGCGCGATGCATTCGGGCAATAAGCCTTGGCTAAAAGGGGGGTCTAAAAATATTAAATCAAACGGCGTCTGCGGCTGTGCTATTTGCGGCTGTGCTAAATAATGCAGGGCATCGGTTTGTTTAACCTGGGCGGTGGTCGCGTTTAGGGTTTGGATGTTGGCGCTGAGCTGTTGGGCGGCCTTGGGGTTTTTTTCAATGAGAGTCAGGCTGCGCGCACCGCGTGATAGTGCCTCGAAACCGAGGGCTCCAGAACCGGCAAATACGTCCAGCACGGCTGCGCCATGCACCACGGGTTGCAGCCAGTTAAACAGGGTTTCACGGACACGGTCGGTGGTGGGGCGCAGGCCATCAACGTCGGGAAAAGGCAAGAAACGGCTGCGCCATTGGCCGCCGATGATGCGTAGGCGGTTGCCGGATTTTTTAGCCATGTGAGAACCTTATAGAAATATGTACGGGCGCAGGGGTTGTTTAAAGCGATATTTCGCTTAATTGCGTCTGGTAAAATTGTTGCCAGCTGTCCAGGGTGATGGACTGCAAGTGTTGGAGGTTTAGCTGCATGTGGTTCACAGGTAGGTCGTAGGCATTTAAATGTACTAGATAACGGCTTAGGGCCTTGGCTCCGGCCACCTGTTGTAACCAGTGGCTCGCTAAGCGGCGTTTGGCGCTCAGTATCATATCCCAATCGGCGTGCTCTCGCATGTTTTGTCTAAATTGCGCCAGCTGCTGTAAAAATAGCGTGTTGTTGCTCTGCCCCGTGACCCACCTGCTGTGGCTGGGTTGTCTGTCTTGCAGCACCTGCATGAGCAGGTAATCCTTTACCAAGCGTTCTTGCTGTTGTGGCTGGCGCAGGTTGCTGAGGCCAGGCTTTACCAATACCGCCATGTTGTCGTGGCTGGCATGGCGCGCCACCAGTGGCATTAAGGGGGCGTCGCTGGCGGCTATGTGCGCCGAGGTGGGCAGCAGGGATTCCATGATGATGGCGGCGCTGCGTTCGCTTACATCGCCCACGATGCTGGCAGACAAGCGCTGGGGGTGCAGGTAGTGGTGATGAAAACTTTGCAGGTCGGCGCGGCTTATTTCCCGTAGGGAGTGTGCGGTGCCGCGCTGTGGCCCGGCGTAGGCGTGTTGGCCGTAGGCTTGCTGGCGTAAGTCCTCGCTCAGGCTGGTACGGCTGTGGCGTAATTTGTTGAGCCGAGTACGGCTGAGTTGTGGGTGGTAAAGCAGGGCCTGGCTCTGCTCTATTTGCCGCTTAAGCACCACGGGCGAGCCGCTTAGGTGCAGAGCGATCTTGATGAAGTCTTGATCTAGGGACACCGCCATGGGCAGCTTGCGCTGTACGCTCTCGTATTTGAGCAGCTGCGCCAACAGGTGAGCCCGACCCTTGTGCTGCCCGTCGTAGCGGAAACCGGCGCGGAACCAAAGTTGTATCTCTATGCCGTCGGCGAGGGCGGGGTGAAACCACACTTGGCTGCCGCTGTCGCTCAGCCAAATGCTGGCATCGAGCTGAGGGGCCTGCGGCAGAGGCGATTCGGTCTGCTTAGCCAAGGGTTCGTAGAGGATCACAATCAGCACGATAGAGACCAGCATCAGCAGATTAAGGCTCACGCGACTGAACTTGGGGGGGCGGGATGAACTCATGCAGATCCTTGTGCGTGGGGCCGACTTTTTATATTGCCATACAGTTTTTAAAGGCCACTAATGTTAGGATAGCTGTTTTATTTTACTAGATGGAAATGGGCCCATGTTCGGTTGGGGTAAATCCAAGAAAAAGGCAGCAAAAAAAGCAGCTGAGGCCGCCGCTGTCAGTGCAGAGTCGGCGCAGACACCCGCACCAGTACCGGTTGCAGCAGAGCCAATACAGGCTACAGAAGCGCCTGCGCAGGTAGCGCCAGAACCAGCTGAAGCAGTGCTCGCGCCAGTGGCGATACCCGCTGTGGTGCCGCCAGAGCCAGAGCCAGAGCCAGAGCCAGCACCTGAGCCTGAGCCTGAGCCTGAGCCAGAGCCGCAGAGCGAGCCTGCCAAGCCCGCCAAACGGGGCTTCTTCTCGCGCATTAAGTCTGGCTTAGCGCGCACTCGCAACAACCTAGCCGGTGGCTTAGGTGCCCTGTTGCTGGGTAAAAAAGAGATCGACGACGAGCTGCTAGAGGAGATTGAAACCCAGCTATTAATGGCCGATGTGGGGGTGGCCGCCACCCAAGAGATCATCGACGACCTAACGGGACGCGCCAGCCGTAAAGAACTAAAAGACAGCGATGCCTTATACGAGGCCCTCAAGATCAGCCTAAGCGACATGCTCATACCTTGTCATGCCCCGTTGGTGATCGACACCAGCAAAAAGCCCTATGTGATATTAATGGTGGGCGTTAACGGTGTGGGCAAGACCACCACCATCGGCAAGATGGCCAAACGCTTTCAGAACGAAGGGCATTCGGTGATGCTGGCCGCCGGAGACACTTTCCGTGCCGCCGCCGTCGAGCAATTACAGGCCTGGGGCGAGCGTAATGCGGTGCCGGTGGTGGCCCAGCACACGGGTGCCGACAGTGCCTCGGTGATTTTCGATGCGGTGCAGTCGGCGCAGTCTAAGGGCATCGACATCGTCATCGCCGATACCGCCGGGCGCTTGCAAAACAAGGCGCACCTCATGCAAGAACTGGAAAAAGTAGTGCGCGTCATGAAAAAACTCGACGCCAATGCTCCCCACGAGGTCATGCTGGTACTGGATGCAGGCACCGGCCAAAATGCCTTAAGCCAGGCCAAGCTATTCCAGCAGGCGGTGGGCGTGACCAGCCTGAGTGTCAGTAAGCTCGACGGCACCGCTAAGGGTGGGGTGTTATTTGCCATCGCTAAGGAGCTTGCCATGCCCGTGCGCTTCATCGGCGTGGGCGAGCAGATAGACGATTTAAGGCCTTTTGATCGTGAGCAGTTTATTCAGGCGCTGTTTTCCGATCAGGAACCGAGCGCTAAGTAGTAAGCAGGGGCTGCGCGGGATTTGGGTAGGGGCTTGTTGCCAAGGGATTTAGGTTTATTGCCAAGAGATTCGGGCACGGGGTGCCCTCGTACGAGGCCACCCCGTGGCCGAAATCCCTTAGGCCACCCCAGCGGAAATCCCCTAGGCCATTCAGTAGCTGAAAGCGGTAGCCAGCGCCATTAAATAAACACCACAGAAGGATTTGAGTCTTGGCCCACGTTCACTTCGATAACGTCAGCAAAAGCTATGCAGGTGGTCACCAGGCTCTGAGTGAATTGAGCTTCGAGATCAACCAAGGGGAGATTGCCTTCCTCACCGGTCATTCCGGGGCAGGTAAGAGCACCTTACTTAAGTTAATCATGCTCATGGAGAAGGCAAGCCAGGGGCAAGTGCTGGTGGATGGGGTGAACCTCGCGCACCTCTCTGACGGCCAAATTCCCTATCACCGCCGCCGCGTGGGGGTCGTCTTTCAAAATCACCAATTGCTCTTCGATCGCAGCGTGTTTGAGAACGTGGCGCTGCCCCTGCGCATCAGTGGCTATAGCAGCCGCGACCTAGAGCGCCGCGTTAGGGCCTCCCTCGATAAGGTGGGCCTGTTGCGTTTCGAGAAAAAATCGCCCATCGAATTGAGCGGCGGCGAACAGCAGCGGGTGGGCATCGCGCGGGCGGTGGTGAACAAACCCAGCCTCATCCTCGCCGATGAGCCCACCGGCAACCTCGACCCTAAGCTCAGCCGCGAAATCATGAACCTCTTCGAGCAGTTCAATGATGTGGGGGTTTCGGTGTTAATCGCCAGTCATGATGTAAACCTCATCGCGGGCCTAAACCACAGGGTTATCGCCTTGAAAGGGGGGCGCTTGCTGGGGGACAGAGCGGCGACCGTGGGCGGTACAGATGCTCAACCAGGAGGGCTTGAACGTGGCTAAACAACCACTCTATTCGCGGGTGAGCGGGGCGCGACACAGCAAGATCACCACTCAGAGTCGCTGGGCGGCCTATGTGCAGCATCATAAGCTCACCGCCATGGAAAGCTTGCAGCGCCTGCTTAAGTCGCCCGCCAGCAGCGCCATGACCTGGGTGGTGCTGGCCATCGCCCTCGCCTTGCCCATGACCCTGTATGTGTCCCTCGAGAACGTCAAGCAGCTCAGCCGCAGTTGGGATCAGAGCAGCCAATTAAGCGTCTACCTGAAGACCGAGACCCTGCCCAGGTTTGGTCAGGCCCTCAGCGACGAAATTCAGCAGCTGCCGCACGTGCGGCTGGCGCAGTACACTAGCCCCGAGCAGGCATTGTCTGAATTTAGCGCCGCCACCGGCCTTAGTGATGTGGTGCACGGCCTCGAAGACAACCCGCTGCCTGGGGTCATCAGCGTCATACCCAACCTAGATGGCATGGGCAGTGATGCGCTGCAAGCGCTGGAACAGACCCTCTCGCAATTGCGCCATGTGGAGTCGGTGCAGCTCGACCTGCTATGGGTGAAGCGTTTGTTTCAGTTCATGGAGCTGGGGCAGAGGCTGGTATGGGCCCTCGCGGCGCTATTGGGCCTAGCGGTATTGCTGATTATCGGCAACACCATCCGCCTCTCTATCGAGAGCCGCCGCGATGAAATCTTAGTGGTGAAGCTAGTGGGGGGCACCGATGCCTTCGTGCGCCGCCCATTCTTATACACTGGCATCTGGTTTGGGCTGGGGGGCGGCCTAATTGCCTATGCGCTGCTCAGCGCCGGGCTTTATTGGCTCTCTGGGCCGGTGGAAAACCTCATCGTCTTATATGGCAGCGACTTTGTGCTGCAAGGGCTGAGTTTTGGCGACAGCTTAATATTGATTCTGGATGGCGTCCTGCTAGGTTGGTTTGGGGCCTGGCTAGCGGTGGCGCGGCACCTAGCGAAGATTAAGCCTTAAGGGCTGGTATCGTCAGCCTAGGGGTTTAGCCCTGCTATTTGAGGTCGCCGTGCATCCGTCCATGGAGGCTTACTTTGGCATCCATGCCAAAAATACCCTCAAATAGCAGAGCTAAACCCCTAAGCTAATACATTGTGGTCGCTTGAATATCAGTTCTTTTCTTTTAGCATCCTAGATGAGTAAGCCAGCCAATGATGGTCACGCTTATGTTATCGAGACCTTCGCAGGTGGTGATGTTTAGCCTGGAATGGTATTGCTTCAATTTGTGGTCTTTAAAACAGGGACGTTTTAAGGAAGCGCCCATGGATGGTTTACAGCGACCACAAATGGCAGCAATACCATTTCAGGCTGGCTAGGTACGTTAACGCATCAGGCAGTCTATATAAATTGAACTTAGAGCTTTCTCGATGTCTATATTAAGCTGAAGCCGTGCAATGTCTCCCTAGGGGAACAAAGAATTACCATAAAGTGCCAATTACGGCCTTGGCGCTTAAAAAAGGCGGTGCTACACTGCCAAGCAGTTAAATAAGCTAATGCTTGAATATGCAGGCATTATCAGGAGAAAAAGAAGAAAATGAACACTAGCCTAATGGCTCAAAACATTGCTAGTTTAACGCCGGGTCGCGACATCGATGGCTATTTGAATGCCATCGGCGGCATCGCTGTATTAACCGCCCCCGAAGAAAAAGAAATTGCCGAACGCCTATATTTTGATGGCGACTTAGAGGCAGCCCGCCACTTAGTGGTTTCGCACCTGAGATTTGTGGTGCATATCGCCCGCAGTTACAGTGGTTATGGTCTTAACCAGTCCGACCTCATTCAAGAAGGCAACGTGGGCCTCATGAAAGCGGTGAAGCGCTTTAATCCCGAGGTGGGCGTGCGCCTAGTGAGCTTCGCGGTACACTGGATCAAGGCCGAGATTCACGAATATATCTTAAAAAACTGGCGCATCGTCAAGGTGGCCACCACTAAAGCCCAGCGTAAGTTGTTCTTTAACCTGCGCGGTGCCAAGAAGAAGCTGGGTTGGTTAAACGCAAAAGAAGCGCAAAACATCGCCGATGACCTAGGTGTGAAGCTCAAGGATGTGCATGAAATGGAAGGTCGCCTAACCTCCTACGATGCCACCTTCGATAGCCCAGTGGCTGACGACGATGACTCCGCCTACAAGGCACCGGTCAACTACCTAGAAGACCACAGCTTCGAACCTGCGGCCATGGTGGAGCAAGAAAATTATCAGCAGGACTCCAGCGCTCGCCTCAAGGAGGCCATGCTGGAACTGGATGATCGCAGCCAAGACATCTTAGCGCGTCGCTGGTTGCAGGAAGACAAGGCCACCTTGCACGAATTGGCCGCCGAATACGGTGTGTCGGCCGAGCGCATTCGCCAGCTAGAAAAAAACGCCATGAACAAAGTGAAAGGCATGTTGAGCGAGATGGCTTAACGGCTAGCTTGCCACGGCTGTTTTCAGCGCCCTACATGATGGCTTGCCAGCAAGCCATCACCTTCGATTTACCTCAGTAACCTTACCCACCCTATGAAATTACCTACATTCCTGCTCATGACGGCGGCCACACTGGCGGCTAGTAGTGTGTTGATTGGTGCGTTTGCGGCCCACGCCCTCAAGGCTCAACTATCGGCTCAAGCCTTAGGCTGGATAAGCACCGGCGTGCAATATCAGCAGTTTCACAGCCTAGCCATATTGATACTGGCCTTCGCCAGCAAACAATGGCCAGCATGGCGCGGATTGGATAAAGCCGCCTACAGTTTTATAATGGGCATATTGTTGTTCAGCGGCAGCCTCTACTTCTTTGCCTTAAGCGGCATGGCACAGGCAGATCACCTAAGCTTGGCACTGCTAACCCCGTTAGGGGGGCTAGCCTTCTTAATTGGCTGGGCAATACTTATATGGGCCGCCACAGGCACAGATACAGATTTTGGAAAACAAGATGACAGATAAACAAACTCCACCACAAACAGGCGATGAGCCGGTCACCTACGCCAAGCGCATTAAGTCGTTTGTGATTCGTGCCGGGCGCATGACGGCGGCGCAGCGTGAAGGCTACACTAAGCACTTTGTCGATAAGGGGCTAACCCTAGACAGCGGCATGCTGGATTACCACGCAATCTTTGGCAACCATAACCCTGTGGTGCTTGAGATAGGCTTCGGCATGGGCAAGAGCCTAGTGGAGATGTGTCAGGCCAACCCGCATTTAAACTACATCGGCATAGAGGTACACACCCCTGGGGTGGGTAAAATTCTGCGCGACGCCGACGACTTTGGCGTACAAAACCTGCGCGTATTTAAAGACGACGCCATCGAAGTATTGGCGCAGTGCATCCCAGATGACAGCCTGCAATGTGTACAGCTGTACTTCCCCGACCCTTGGCACAAGGCCCGTCATCACAAGCGCCGCATCGTGCAATTAGCTTTTGTGGAGACACTGCGTAATAAAATTAAGTTGGGCGGCACTTACCACATGGCCACCGACTGGGAAAACTATGCCGAGCACATGATGGAGGTGATGCTAGAGGCACCTGGTTATGAAAATATCGCGGGTAAAAATGAATATCATCCGCGCCCAGAGTTTCGCCCCTTAACCAAGTTTGAAAAGCGTGGCGAGAACTTAGGTCACGGGGTGTGGGATTTAATCTTCAAGAAAGTGGGTGGCTAGGTTTTCATCATAAACTTTAACTTATCCGCCTGCTTAGAGGTTAATGCTTCAAGCTAAGTTAGTTTGGCTGCTCGGTTATTTATTTTCCAATCTTTAGCAGCCCAGATAAGTTCACGAAACAATCAAAGTAGAAATGAGAGTAGGAATAAAACATGTTAAAAAAAGATAAAGAAAAAGTATTTGGTGGCGAGTGGAACGAAGAGTCCATGCGCGGTTTCTTGACCAGTAAAAGCCATGACGGTAGCAGTGTTGATTATCTCAACATCATGAAGGCATATCAGCACATGCTGGCCGATACCTTTGCCGAGTTTATCGTGTTCTTCAAGGAAGAGGGGGGCGATGTTAATGCCAAGAACCTAGACAACGCAACGGCACTGGCCGTTATCTCGACGCACACATCCGGCCAAGCATACGCCGACGCGCTAAAGGCCGCAGGGGCCGAGTAATACACAAAGCCTGCGACGCAAGTGCTGCGAGTCTAAGTCCACTTAGTCGCTAAGCCTCAATTATTGAGGGCATCGCAGGCTGTACCGTGTGAGCTTGCAAGGGTGTTTTGCAATGCCTAACCTCGCTCACAAAAACTTCTCTAATAACTCATTCAAAAACAAGCGACCCTTAGCGGTGGTTTTAATTTCCTGCCCATCTTCTAACAAGCCCGCCTCGATGGCATTGGCCATTTTCTCTCGGCAGTGTGCTGTGGATAAACCGGTGCGCTCTGCAAATACATGAAAGGGCGTGCCCTGATACAAGCGTAGGGCGTTCATGAAAAATTCTAGGTCGCGATCTGTCATCTCGATGTCACTGACATTAACCGAGTGAATCTTGGCGCGGTTTAAATAATCCTTGGGCAAGCGGGTCTTGTTGCTGCGCACTATTTTATTGTCATTGGGCAGGGTGATCTTGCCGTGGGCACCGGCACCTATGCCGAGGTAATCACCGAATTGCCAGTAGTTAATGTTGTGCCTGGCTTGGCGCTGCTCTTGCGCATAGGCCGAAATTTCATACTGCTGGAAACCGTGCTCGGCTAACAACGCCTGCCCGGCTTCCTGTATGTCCCACAGGGTTTCATCTTGGGGTAATTTGGGCGGATACTTAAAGTATTCGGTGTTGGGCTCTATGGTGAGCTGGTACCAGCTTATGTGGCTGGGCTTTAAGGCGATGGCCTGTCTTAGGTCAGACAGGGCCAGTGCCAAATCTTGGCCCGGCAAACCGTGCATTAAATCTAGGTTAAAATTATCGAAGCCTGCGTCTATGGCCATTTGTACGGCGGCAGTGGCTTGCTGGGCGCTGTGGATGCGCCCGAGTTTTTTAAGTTGGGGGTCTTGAAAACTTTGGATACCAATGGACAAACGATTGATGCCCAGCTTGCGGTAGCCGGCAAATTTTTCGGCCTCGAAGGTGCCTGGATTAGCCTCTAGGGTGATTTCTATGTCGGCGGCAAAATCCAGTTGCTGTTTAAGGCCGCTAAATAAATCCTCGTAGGCTTGCACGCTCAACATGGAGGGAGTGCCACCGCCGATAAAGATACTCTCGATCTTGCGCCCCTGTACCCAGTGAGCGTCACCTCTTAAATCATCCAGCAGCGCCTGCACATAATCTTGTTCGGGCAAGGAGGCTGGGGCCTGGTGGCTGTTAAAGTCGCAGTAAGGGCACTTGCGCACGCACCAAGGCACATGGATGTAGAGCGCCAGGGGCGGCAGTTGTAGTGATGAAGTAGAGAGAGTCATAGGCGCAGCCTTACAGTCTAAACAGACTGTGCAATTGTTTGATGGCCTGACCGCGATGACTCATTTGGTTTTTCTCGGCCTTGCTTAATTGCGCGGCGCTCTTGTTGAGCGAGGGCACAAAAAATAACGGGTCGTAGCCAAAGCCGCCGCTGCCCTCTAGTGTGGTTTTGATCACGCCCTGCCAGCTGCCTTGGCAGATGATCGGCGTGGGGTCTTGCCAGTGACGTAGGTAGACGAGAACACAGTGGAAGCGTGCGGTGCGTTGCTCACTGGGGATGGCGCTCATCTCTGCCAGCAGCTTTAAATTATTTTGTTCGTCATCGCCGTCGGTGCCTGCAAAACGGGCGCTGTAAATACCCGGTGCGCCAAATAGGGCGTCTACTTCTAGGCCGCTGTCATCGCTTAAGGCCGCTAAGCCGGTAACTTTGCTGGCGTGACGCGCCTTCAATATGGCGTTTTCCACGAAGCTGAGGCCCGTTTCTTCGACGCTCTCTACCCCAAATTGAGTCTGCGGGATGAGCGTTACATCAAAGCGTTGCAACGCATCTTGCAGTTCGACTAGCTTGCCCTTATTGCCACTGGCGAGGACGACTCTTTGCTTATCCATGATTATTCGCCTCGGTAAAATTTCTGACTGAATTTTAAATCGTAGGTGCGCACTTGCCCGTCGGGCTGCACTTTTATGTGAAAACGGTACATGTCTCGATCATAAAAATCGAAGGTGCTGTGAAAATACAAGGCACCCTGTTCCTGAATGCGGGTGAATTCTAACTCGCGTGTCTGTCCCAGTAGGTTGCTCATGGTGCCGGTTAGTTTGGCATTCCAGGCCACGGGTAAGGCACTGATGCCGGTCTTTAATACGCTGATTGACATATAGCCCAGCGAGCCGCTTCTGGGGATGCCATAAATTTTGGCCACATCTTTATCCAATTCGGAGCTAGTGAAGGCGATGTAATGCACCTCGTACTCGCCAAATACTTGTTTTTGTTCGGCGCTGGCGGTGCTTGCCAACAGGGTAAAAATTAACGCGCACAATAAACGCATAGCAACTCCTCAATAGTCGTTAACGGCTCACACGGTAGATGGCAATCTCGCCCAGCAGGTTGGGCCAGAGGCGAATGGCCAAAGACTCCTGATGGTTCTTGTTGACGACGGTGCGCTCGCGAATAGTGAGCTTTTTTTCGCGACACAAGTTTTCGAAATCATGAAAGGTACACAGGTGAATGTTCGGCGTATCGTACCAAGCGTAGGGCAGGGTCTTGGACATGGGCATGCCCCCCTTGTGTAGCAAAAACAGGCGGGTGCGCCAGTAACCAAAATTAGGGAAGGTAATGATGGCTTCCTTGCCCACGCGCAACATCTCGTCCAGCAGGCGGTCGGGGCGGTTCACCGCTTGTAGGGCCTGGGTCATGATGACGGTATCGACGCTGTCATCGTTGAAGTGTTGCAGGCCGTCATTTAGGTTGTGCTCGATGACGTTGATGCCTTTCTCTATGCAGCTCACTATGCTGTCGGCGTTAATTTCTAGGCCGTAGGTCTTGCACTGTTTTTGCTCTTTTAAAAAAGACAATAGCTCGCCCTGGCCACAGCCTAAATCCAGTACTTGGCTGTTGGCGGGCACCCAGTTTTGAATGATCTTAAGATCGCTGCGCAAGTTCATAAATTTAACTCCTGCGTGATGCGCGACATGTAGGCGGAAAATAGTTTTATGTACCTAGGGATGGGAATCAAGAAGGCATCGTGACCTTTTTCCGACTCTATGCGGGCATAGCTCACGTCCTTGTCGGCGGCAATTAAGGCATCGACAATTTCTTCGCTGCGCTGGGGGCTAAAGCGCCAGTCGGTGGTGAAACTGATCACTAAGAATTTACACTGTGCCACACTTAAGCACTGGGTTAGGTCGTGGTCTGTGTACTGCGCCGGATCAAAATAATCCAGCGCCTTGGTCATGAGTAAGTAAGTGTTGGCATCGAAGCTAGTGCTGAATTTTTCGCCCTGATAATGCAGGTAGCTTTCTATCTGAAACTCCGGCGTGTAATCGTAGTTCACCTCTTGGTTTTTCATGGCGCGGCCAAATTTCTCACCTAAGCCGCCGTCACTCAGGTAGGTGAGGTGAGCCAGCATGCGTGCCTGCATTAAGCCTGTTTTGGGTATCACCCCTTTTTCTAGGTAGTGGCCGTCGTGAAATTCTGGGTCCTTCATGATGGCGTTGCGAGCCACCTCGTTGAAGGCGATATTCTGCGCGCTTAACTTAGGCGCAGAGGCGATGACCACGGCATAGTGCAGGCGCTCTGGGTATTGAATGGACCAGCGCAGTGCCTGCATGCCGCCCAGGCTGCCACCGATGACGGCGGCAAATTTTGCTATGCCTAGGTAGTCGGCGAGGCGCGCCTGGCTTTCGACCCAGTCGCGTACTCGCACCATGGGAAAGTCGCTACCATAGGGTTTTTGAGTGTCTGGGTTGAGGGTGGTGGGGCCGCTGCTGCCATGGCAGCCACCTAAATTATTCAAACATAAAACAAAAAACTTATTGGTATCTATGACCTTGCCGGGGCCAATGCAGGCATCCCACCAACCCGGTTTTTTATCATCTTGGTGATGAAAACCGGCCGCATGGTGGTCACCACTGAGGGCGTGGCAAATTAATATGGCGTTGCTTTTTTCGTGGTTGAGCGTGCCGTAACTTTCGTAAACCAGTTGGTAACTTGCTAGGGTCTTGCCGCTGCGCAATTGCAAGGGTTGCTCGAACGTGACCAGCTGTGGCGTGATGATACCAACCGAGTCAGCGGGGATGGATTGCGGCATCGAATGGAGGCCCTTTCGGATATATAAAAAAGAAAACAGCACGCTCACGGCGTGCCGTTAATGATGGCGGCGGGTGGCTAGAGGCCAATAATAAACCCTGGCGCGCCCGAGCTGCGTGCCATGCCAATTAAGATGACTTCCAAGACCTGAATGCTCAGAAAAATAATAATAGGGCTTAAGTCGAGGCCACCCATGTCGGGCAGCATCTTGCGGATGGGCTGCATCACAGGTTCAACAATTTGGCGTAACAACAGCAGTGCCGGGTTTTGGCTTTGGGGGGCTAACCAACTGGCTACAATCATGATTAAGATGCCCCAAAAATAGAGCTTAAGGAATAAGCCCACGCTGCCCAATAGCGCCCAGATGGCGATGTTGCTCACCGGCAGCGGTGAGTAATCTATGATCAGTAGGGAAAGCACAATGGCCACTAATTCTACGGCCAGTAACAACACCAGCGCCGCCACATCGTAACCGCCAAAGCCGGGTATGAGCTTACGCAGCGGAATCAACACTGGGTTACTGGCCTTGATGACAAACTGGCTAATGGGGTTGTAAAAATCTGCTCGCACCGCCTGCAATAAAAAACGCAAAACAATAATAAACAAAAAGAAGCCTGCCACTGCATTTACCAGTAATAAGCCCACCTGCGCCGCCGTTGATCCCATGTGTTATTCCTTACCCTAAATTTATTGACCGTTATGACGTTAAGCCAGCACGCTTAATTGTAATTCATTTATTTCGGCGATGCCTTTTTTCGCCAGTGCCAGCATGGCATTTAGCTCTTCTGGCTGGAACGGCTCGCCTTCGGCGGTGCCTTGAATCTCGATGAAGCCACCGTTGTCGGCCATGATCACATTGAGGTCGGTCTCGGCGTTGCTGTCTTCGTCGTAGTCTAGATCGAGCACCGCCTCACCGTTATAGACACCCACAGAGACCGCAGCAATCATGTATTTAAGCGGGCTTTTTTTGATTCTGCCTGCTTTAACCATGTGGTTGAGGGCATCGACCAGAGCCACGCAGGAACCGGTGATGGCGGCGGTGCGGGTGCCTCCGTCGGCCTGAATCACGTCGCAATCTATGCTGATGGCGTTTTCGCCGAGGGCGCTAAGGTCGACGGCGGCGCGCAACGAGCGGCCAATTAAACGGCTAATTTCCACGGTGCGACCGCTTTGCTTGCCCTTGGCTGCCTCGCGCACCATGCGTGAATGGGTGCTGCGCGGCAGCATGCCATATTCTGCGGTGACCCAGCCCTTGCCCTTACCGCGCAAGAATGAAGGTACGCGGCTCTCGACGCTGGCTGTGCAGATGACCTTAGTGTCGCCAAATTCCACCAACACAGACCCTTCGGCGTGTTTAGTGAAATTACGGGTGATCTTAATGTCTCTAAGCTGGTCTAGCGCGCGGCCGCTGGGTCTCATGATGCAAATATCCTGAATCTGTCTGTAAAAATACCAATGGCCGCCATTATAGCGTGCTGGTTGTCAGCGCCAAGGTCTTTATAGGCTCCGCAAGGCAAACATAATTTACCCTCCAGCCTAGAGCGATACTGGTTCAGGTTGCGGCCACCGTGAATCCGTCCATGGAGGCTTCCTGAAGCATTTTACAATTGCATCCTGCATTGTCCTTATAAGTGCTATCCATGGCACGAGCATGCTGCCGAGACCGCGAACTGAACCAGTATCGCTCTAGGTTCAACCTCTGCGAAGTTTTAAATATTAATGTCAATGACAAGGGCTTATTGGCTCAGGGCAATCGTATTAAAATTAAAGTAGTACCACTGCGTTTCCCCGCCAGCCTGAAATGGTGCTATTTCAGTTTTCGGCCGCCATTAATCCATCCATGGAGGCTTCCTGAAGCAT
>CAJXIK010000008.1 GCA_913054445.1 uncultured Bermanella sp. | reverse complement strand
TGATCCAGTCTAGGCGCTTACCCTGCTGCCCCCAGAACGCGGCGGGGTCGTCCATGGATTGCTGATACATCTCTGCCGCCTGAGCGCTGTTCACATTGGCGTGCTGCGCCCACTCTGGGCTGACTTTGTGTAGGGGGTATTGACTCATGGGTGCTCCGTGCTTAGATACAGGCTGTATTTAAACTTTATTTTTATTAGTGGCGTAAATTTAAACGCAAGCACGGCAAGTTTCAACTGTTTCGTGACGACGTGGGAATACGCTCTGTATCGCTAGGCGGGTAGCCAGCCAATTTTCTTTGCCCGCCCCATTCTTGTGCTTATCCTTAGTGGGTGAGCTTATCCTTAGCTACACCCCAATATTCAAGGTTAAAACTATGGGGCAATAAACGCGAGAAGAAGGAAATTTAGGCCTACTCTTTAACTAGGCACGGCCGTTTTTTTACCATATTGGTGTTATATGAAGAACGAAGATGCACATGCAAGCACACTCAAAGAGATTGCAACCTTCACACGAAAGCATCCGCGAGTAACCGATGTGTACGGGTTTTTCTTTGACCTATCAGGCATTCCCCGCGGTAAGTTATACCCTGTAAGCTATTTACAAAAACTGGTGGAAGGGGCCGCCGCCCCTCGCTGTTGCTACGTGCTTAACGTATTGGGCGAACAACAGGCATTTCATGTGGGCAACGTGGAGGGGGACCCCGACTGCCTGCTGCGCATGATTCCCGGTTCGTTAAAAAGCATGCCCTGGGCAGACGGCTCGCTGGCACAGTGTCAGCTGCAATTTTTTGAAAACGACGGCACTACTCTGCTAGACATAGACCCCAGAAACGTATTGCAAAAATTACTGGAGCGCCTCGCGACCGAGTTTAAATACAAAGTGGTATGCGCCTTCGAGCTGGAGTTCTTCCTGTGTGACATAGAGGCGGCCCGCAACGGTGAGATAAAACCCCCAGTGTCTGCGCGCAACCGGCGGCGCGACACCCGCTCTATCCTAGGGCTAGATTGCCTAGAGTCTTACCAAGAGGTTTTGCAGGACATTATTTTTTGTGCCCGCGCGCAGGGGCTGCCGGTGGCACCGGTCTCGGCCGAGATGGGCCGTGGTCAGTTTGAAATCACCCTCAATCACCATGACGACCCCCTATTGATGGCCGACCAAACCTGCATGCTGCAACGCATCATTCGCCAAGTATCATTAAAACACGGCATGGGGGCCACGTTTATGTCCAAGCCTGTTAGCGGCGAGGCGGGCAGCGGCATGCACATGCACTTAAGCCTGCTGGACCAGAACGGCAACAATATTTTCTCCAGTAAGGGTGGCACCGAAGCCTCCGATGCCTTGTTGCACAGCATCGGCGGCATGTTGGCCGCCCTGCCCGAATCCATGCTCATACTGGCCCCCAACGTCAATGCCTTGCGCCGCTTTGAAACCGGCCAGTGTGTCGCCGTGAGCCGCAGCTGGGGCATAGAGAACCGTTCGGTGGCGTTGCGCGTGCCCCTTGCCGCCGGCAACGAGCAGGCCTGGCGCATCGAAAACCGCATGGCAGGGGGCGACGCCAACGTGTACCTGATGCTGGCCGCTGCCCTAGCGGGCATTCATTACGGCATGCGCCACAAGATTGACCCCGGCCCAGCCAGCACCAACTTTGCCGAAGAGGTGGACGCAGGCATGCCGCTGACCTTCGAGCGCGCGTTACAGGCCTTTAAGGAAGGAAAAATATTAGCGGACTACTTAGGCAAGGATTACATCGAGCTTTACAGCGAAGTGAAGCGCCTCGAGAGCGCCGCTTTTTATGAGCATATCTCCCAGCGCGAATTGGACTGGTTCATTCGTTTCGAGGGTTAGCCTGAGCAAGCCCGCTGCCATGTCCGCCCACATGTCTACCCCACCATCATGCAACTATATTTAGTTGCATGATGGTGGGGATTGCCCTAATATTATACTATTGACAGGAAGCCCCATGACCAGAAAGGAAACACTGCTGCATTCACTGCGAGTAGCCAAAACCATAAAATGGTCAAAAATTGAAACACTATTTAAGCAGTTAGGGTATGTACAACAAGAAATGAAGGGATCGCGGATCAGGTTTTATCATCCAGATACAAGGGTCATAATTAGGCTGCACTGTCCCCACCCAGAAAACGAGGTAAAAGGCGGCGCGCTAAACGCCATCAAGCGACACTTAATGGCCGAGGGTTATTTATGAAAACAGAATACCTAAAATACAAAGGCTACTTGGGCACCATTGAGCCCCAAATAGAAGATGGCACCTTATTTGGTAAGCTGGCGTTTATTCGTGATTTAATCACCTACGAGTCGCCTAATTTAATCGACTTAAAACGCGAATTTGAAGCCTCGGTGGATGTCTATTTAGAAGACTGTGCCGAACTCGGCAAAGATGCCGACACACCCTGCAAGGGCAGTTTCAATGTGCGCATTACCCCACACCTACATCAAGATGCGGTACTGGCCGCTGGCGGAAAATCACTCAATGCGTTCGTGAGCGAGGCCATTAAAGAGAAAATTGAACGCTGCCATACACCTTAAAGACACCCACAAAATAAAGATTACCCCTCTTATTTAAACATCGGTCCATACCGCAAACTCATTGCCGCTGGGGTCGCTAAAGTGAAAGCGGCGACCGCCGGGAAACATGAACAACACCTTTACGATGGTGCCTCCGGCCTTCTCGATTTTTTGCTGAGTCTTTTCTATTTCCTTGCTGTAAAACACCACTAGGGCGCTGCCGGTCTTGGCAGACATGCAGGTATCTGCCTGAAAGAAACCGCCGTTGATACCGGCGTGGGAAAACGCACAATAATCTGGGCCGTAATCCATAAACTGCCAGCCGAATACCCGCTTAAAAAATGCCCGCGTGGCCTGCATGTCCCGAGCGGGAAACTCCAAATAATTTATTTTTCCGTGGGCGTTCATGGTCGCTCCGAGTCAATTGTTTTGCTGACGGACTTTTAGGGGGGCGGGCAGCAATTACCACTAGGCAATAAAAGCCAAGAATGGACTAATGGTCAAGGCGATTAGGCCCACGATGATGGCCACATAGAGAATAAAATAGCCGGGTTGGCGCTGAAAGGTCGACCACAGGGTACGCACGCTGCCATCCGCTTTGGCCTGTTGATACGCCTCGCGGGCAGACTGCTGGCGCGCGGCATAGTAGTCGTTAAGCAATTCACAGGCGCGCGCGTGGTGTGCGTCATCATGCAACCAAATAGCCGCCATCCCCAGCCCCCAAAAACCCGCATTGGTCTCGTAATACTCGATATTATGGGCTTCCAGAAGCTCGACCACCTGCTGGTATTCGTCTTCGGGCACCTGTTTGAGCTTTAAGAGTAGTCGTGGCATGGGATCATCCAATAGTAAGGTGCGCTGAGTTTAATGGGCAAAGCGTAAAATTCAATGCTAAAGCAATAAAAATCCGCCGCCACAATGTGATTTTTTCCCACAATAGTTATACTGCTTAATATGGACAACGAAGATCAGCAAAACAAACTGCTTAAGAGCGCCATCAAACACCTGCTAAAGCCCTTGATACGCTTCTTAATACAGAAACAATTGACCCTGCCCACCCTCATGGAGCTGGTGAAGTCGGCCTATGTGGAAGTGGCCGAGCGCGACTCTGCCATCGAAGGCAAGGCCCCCACCGACAGCCGTATTAACCTGCTAACCGGCGTGCACCGCAAGGATGTGAAACGGCTACGGGATTTAAACGAGCACCACCAGCCGTCGGAGCGACTCTCCATCAGCAGCCTAATGCTCGCCTCCTGGATGAGTGAAGCCCCGTTTAATCA
Organism: uncultured Bermanella sp.; assembly: GCA_913054445.1. Taxonomy (GTDB): domain Bacteria; phylum Pseudomonadota; class Gammaproteobacteria; order Pseudomonadales; family Oceanobacteraceae; genus Bermanella. The sequence goes on along the minus strand of CAJXIK010000008.1, from coordinate 15,122 downwards.
AGGTGGCCAGCCCTTAGCGTTAGCCAAAAGCGGCGACGACAGCTTTACATCCCTGGCCAACCTTTATAGCCGCCAAAATATTCGTGCCACCTCCATCATGGAAAATTGGCTGGAGATGGGCTGGATTAGCGAAGACCAACAGGGCTTATTGCACCTTAACCTCGATACCTTGCAGGAGAATCAATTAAGCGAGGACCAATTGTTTTTCTTCGCCGAAAACCTCGCCGACCACATGGCCACCAGCACCCATAACCTGAATCAAGCACATAAGATGTTTGAGCGCGCGGTGTTCTATAACGCCCTCTCGAGAGAGTCGGTGCTCATTTTGCAAAAATCCGCCCAGCAACAATCCATGGCCATGCTGCAAGACTTAAACAAGCAAGCCCTGACCATGCAGAAGCACGATCAGCACTCTGCCGAGCCCCATTATCGCTTCCGCCTGGGCAGTTATTTTTATACGGATCTAAGATGAATAAATTATTAATAGCCTGTGTTTGTGTGTTTTTTAGCCAACCATTGCTGGCCGCGCAGGAAGAGACCGTGGGCGGCATAGGCGGCACCGGCTCGCAAGAGGAGATAACCGGTGGCATCGGCGGCACCGGCATTCGCGACATGGAGCGCCCGGAGAGGTTGGAGAACCTGGAGAGCTTGGAGAGCTTGGAGAGCTTGGAGCGGCCGGAATTATTAGAGAGCCATGACGCCATAGACGATTTGTTAGATATGGAAGCCAGTGACGCGGCCGGTTTTGATAACCCTGCCAGCGATGATTTACCCGGTGCCGAGTTGCCTTGAAATTAGTCGCGGAAAAGGGCTGGGGGTCGGCCACGGGGGCTGCTGGGGTCGGCCACGGGGTGGCCTCCTACATTGATGGTTAGTACTTCAGCTGCCACACTAGCCCGCTTATCCAGTGCGGGCTGTGGCGACTAATGCCCCGACCCACAGATGCAGTCAGCTTGTGCCTGGCATTGAGTTTACGCTGCACTAAAGCAGAGACCACGCGGTCTAGCTTGCCCAACGAGGAGGGTTTATGGTCCGCCACACAGCCCACCAGCCAGCCCCTGTTAAAGCCCAGCCCCGTTAAACCCATGACGCCGCCCACAGAATAATACACGCTGTTTAGGCGCTTAAACTCGGTGCGCTCACGCCACCAATATCCCATCTCCACAAAACCCACACCTCCCCATAAAAAGCCGCTCATCTCGACGCTCAGGGAGGTGTCGTTAACCGGCAGGGTCACCCTAGAGCGGGCGCTGGCCAGCTTTCGTTGCAGGTGAAAATCGAGGTATACATTCGACCAGCTATGCTCATAGCTGAGCTTTAAGACGCCGTTGCCCAAGCCTTGCGAGCCGCCATCGGCCTGTAAGTATGGCAGGGTTAACTTGGCTTTATAGTGGCCATAGCCCCCCTGGGCAGCCACCGAGGTGAACCAATAGCTGCGCTCATCTGCCACCACTCGGTACTGGCCTAGGGACAGCTTCAGTGCCTGCACGGCCTGCCCCGGCATGGCCAGCAAGTAAACCCCTATCAATGTAAAAACGGCTAGACGCACCCGCATACCTCCCTTTATGTAAGGCCGTCATTGTAACTATGTTCGCGAAAAAGTCCCCCTCTCGATTGACGTGGGAAAATTTCCCACCTATATTAAAGCTATCATCACAGGGAGGAAAACATCATGTTCAATACTATGACGCCGGGCGTTAAAGTAAGGCTGCGCAGAGGCCTAGTGCGCACCCTTGCCTGCGGGATTTTGGCCGCGGGGCTAGGGGGCTGTCTGGATTTATCCCAGCATTCGCAGGCAGACAACGCGAGGCAAGGTGAACTGTCTGCCACGGCCGACGCAGATGAGCTTAAACGCTATCTCACCCACCGCTTCACGCAAGTGCAGCCCGTTAGCATATACGATGGTGGAGACCCCACTACAGAAGCAATGGTCGATGCCGCAGATGATAGCGCCCCAAGTAGCGCCAGCGAGCCATTCAGCACCAGCAACAACCAGGTCGCCGGGGTAGACGAGGGAGATATCTGGAAATACGACGGCACGCATTTTTTTGTGTTGCAGAAGACCCCCAGCGCCCAATTACGGGTGGTGAACAACCAACAGGCCACCCTCGCCCGCCTAGATCTTAACCACATGCACCCCCATGAAATGTACTTGAGCGAAGATGCCGTGGTGGTGCTGGGCAACCAAGGCTGGCAAGGCGGCCAGGCGGATATTCAGGTTTTTAATATTAGCGACGCGAGCACGCCCACCCCTCGCCTAGATATTAAGGTGGACGGCTATGTGCTACGCAGCCGTCGCATCGGCCATGAGCTCATCATCGTCAGCCGCTACACCCCCGAGCTAGAGGGCATCATTCACTATCCCAGCAACCAGCAGCAGATAGAGCACAACCAGCACGTTATCAGCGAGCTATCCCTAGCGGCGTTACTGCCTAACATCCGCATCAACGATCGCCAGCAGCCCCTAGTGCGTGCAGACGACTGCCTGCTGGCCACCACGCCCGCCCCATCACGGGGCTCCCCCACCCTCAGCATGATTACCCGCATCGATATAAACAGCGGTGAGTTTTCCAGCCGCTGCATAGCCGCTGAGGTGGAGGGAATTTATATGAGCGAGCACAACCTATATTTGTTTAGTGGCCACTATGGGGAAATTTCAGAGCCCACCCAAGCTAATGTGACGGGCTGGTACAGCAACCAGGGCAATACCCTACTGCACAAATTTGCGCTGCCTACGTTTAACTATCAGGGCTCCACCACCGTGCCAGGCCGCTTGGGCAGCCCCAATCCAAGGCTGAAGATGGGCGAATTACACGACGGCAGCCTCGCCGTGGTCACCTCGGAGGGGCAGTGGGGTGACGAGCACCATAGGCTGACGGTGTTGGGCAACCAAGATGACGAGTTCAGCCAGCTGGCCACCCTGCCCAATGACGACCAACCCGCCGCCATTGGCAAGCCCGGCGAACGCATTTACAGCGTGCGTTTCATGCAAGACCGCGCCTACATCGTCACCTTTCAGGAGGTAGACCCGTTATATGTGATCGACCTCTCTAAACCAAGCGAACCCGTCATTGCCGGCGAGCTGGAGATTCCCGGCTTCAGCGACTACCTGCACCCCATAGGCGATGATCTATTGCTGGGCATCGGCAAGGACGCCATCATGGGTGACAGCGGCACTACCTGGTTTCAGGGGGTGAAGGTGTCGTTATTTAACGTGGCCGACATTCATAACCCCAGCGCTTTAGGCAGCATTATCATCGGCAAGCGCGGCTCCAACACCGCCCTTAGCCATGAGCCCCACGCCTTCAGCGGCATTCAACAGGATGGCCAGTACCGCTTTGCCTTTCCCATCAGCGTGCACGACGGCGATGCAGGTGGTACTTACTGGCGTGACCCCGAGAGCCAATATTACAACTGGACACAATCGGGTTTGTATATGTTTGAAATTGAAGACAATCAGTTAAGCCAGCGCGGCGCCATGATTACCGAGCGCCATGACGGCACTCAAAGGTGGCAAAACTGGAATCAAAGACGAGGGTTAATTCAAGGAGATGATGTTTATCATTTAAGCGGAGGGGACTTGTATCATGCCGACTGGAATGATCCGCAGCAACTGAGCGACAAGTTTTAGCTGGCTTAGCTTGAAATTAGCGGGCAGTATCGACACTTGCCCGCTAATTTTTTACACCAACGTCATAAATTAAGCGACTTTCTGACCTTCACTCTGGCTGTCCAAATACTCTTCGTAAGTGCCTTGGTAGCTGATCACTTGCTGATCTTTAATCTCGATTACATGAGAAGCCAAAGAAGATACAAATTCTCTATCGTGACTTACAAAAATCAGGGTGCCATCAAAATCTTTGAGCGCCGAATTCAGTGCCTGAATGGATTCCATGTCTAGGTGGTTGGTGGGTTCGTCCATCACCAACACATTGAGGTCCATCATCATTAGCTTGCCGAACAACAGGCGGTTCTTTTCGCCACCGGAACACACTCGGGCTTTCTTTAAGAGGTCATCGGGAGTAAACAACAAACGCCCTAACATGCCGCGAACCATTAGGTCGTCGTGCTTGGGTGTGCGCCACTGAGACATCCAATCAAACAAGTTAAGGTCGTTATCAAAGTCTTTGCTGCTGTCTTGTGGGCAGTAACCAATGGTCGCATTTTCAGACCATTTAACCGTACCTTCATTCGCTTTTAATTCTTCAATTAAGCACTGTAAAAATGTGGTTTTACCGGCACCGTTTTCACCAATCACCGCAAGCTTAGAGCCCGCTTCTAAAATAAGGTTACCTTTATCAAATAACGTCTCTTCACCTTCATAACCGTGGGCCAGATCTTCCAATATTAATACTTGGCGGTGCAGCATTTTATCTTGTCTAAGTTTAATGTTGGGTACTAAACGACTGGTTTGCTTCACCTCATCTAACTCAATTTTATCTAATTTCTTAGCGCGCGAGCTGGCCTGCTTGGCTTTAGATGCATTGGCACCAAAACGGGCAACAAACGCTTTTAGCTCTTCAATTTCTTCACTCTTCTTAGCGTTCTCACCCAATAGCTGCTCGCGAATCAATGACGAAGCTTCTAGGAAGTATTCATAGTTACCCGGATAAATACGCAATTCACCGTAATCGATGTCGGCCATGTGGGTACACACCATGTTTAAGAAGTGACGGTCGTGGGAGATGATGATCATCGTGCACTTACGCTGATTCAAGACATCGGCCAACCAGTTGATGGAATGGATGTCGAGGTTGTTGGTGGGTTCGTCCAACAGCAGGATATCTGGGTTGGAAAACAACGCTTGGGCCAACAATACTCGTACCTTGTAACCTGGGGAGACGGCGCTCATTAAACCAAAGTGAAATTCTTCGTCGATGCCTGCTTCTAAGAGAATATCACCGGCGCGGCTCTCGGCGGTGTAACCGTCCATCTCGGCAAATTCTACCTCGAGGTTGGCGACCTGCATGCCCTCATCTTCCGACATCTCGGGCAAGCCATAGATGCGATCACGCTCTTGCTTCACCGCCCATAATTTAGGGTCACCCATGATCACGGCATCGACCACACTGTATTCTTCGAAGGCGAATTGATCCTGGCTTAAGACCCCTAGCTTGTTACCCGGGGTAATGGAGATGTTGCCAGATGTGGGGATGAGTTCACCGCTGAGGATCTTCATGAAGGTGGATTTACCACAGCCATTGGCACCGATTAAGCCGTAACGGTTGCCGTTACCAAACTGCGCCGAGATGTTTTCGAACAAGGGCGCGGCGCCAAACTGCATGGTGATGTTTGCGGTAGTAATCAAAGGGAGAATCCTGAACTAAAAAATAGGGTTAACGCATAAATACTGAATAAGGGTGGCCACTGGCGTGAACACAGGGCTAGCAGCAAATGTGGTGCGTATAGATTGGGCGCACTATAGACATTTAAGGACTAAATGTCGAGCGTTACTGTATGTTTTTTATACAAGCCTCTTTGACTTATATTAAGGTGCTGCCCCCCTATGCCACCTGAGAAAAACCGTAGATAGTGGACACACTGGCCGCATAAGACACGAACATGGACTTGCTGGTAGCGGCTATACTGGCGTGCGTCTTCACATAAAGCTGAAAAACAACGTCGTTGTTTAAGTCATGACGAAACAAAAGCTGGTTATTGATTTGTACGGTGGCATTCTCTTCGCTGGCCTCCGCCAGTATATAGGTGAAAGATGCATCTGCCTTGGTTTTCGTGTCTTCACAAGGGGGGCTTAAATCCTTAACGTCTATTCTATTGTCGCCTTTATGGCTAATGATGATGCGAATGCTCTCTACATTGGGTAAAAAATCATTAATATCCGCGGCCACGCTCCGATACAAGCCCTCGGTGTCGTGATTGCAGTTGAGCAATTGGATCTTCTTAATAAAGTCGGCCTGCGCATGCCGAGTTAAGTTAAGCAGGGCGGCATCCTTGTAGGTACGCAGGGCAGAGTAAACGGTGGCGTGCAGGCAGTTATGGGTGAGGCTGCTTTTTTCCACATAGCCATCCACCTCATAGTTGGACATCGTGGTTTCCATGCCCATATCACCTGGCTGCCCGGTGCGAATCACGATGCGCGCCCGGTGATTATGCAACTCCTGGCGAATGGTCTCGACCACCTCGAAGCCGGCGTGGTCGCTTTCCATCACTACATCGAGCAATACCAGCGCCACATCGTCGTGCTGGCGCATGTATTCACACGCCTCTTTGGCGCTCATGGCGATGATGATATCTGGGTGCGCCCCTTCGAACTTGAAGTTGGACAACACCAGCTTAGTGACGTCGTGTACCGACGATTCGTCGTCCACACTAAGAATCTTTAAGCCTGGCGGCACCTCGATGCGACTCTTGCGGGCATCATCCGCCGTGGAAAACAAAAAATCGGACACCATACACATACCACTATATAGATATGAACAAACCGTGAAAATCGACACTGTTTATAGTTTAGTTGTTAGCCGAGGGTCACGCCAAAAAATCCACCCCATCGAGAGGCTTATTATAGAAGGCTATAAAGGCTGCAAGCTGAAAGTCTGTTTGCAGCGCCATGCAGACCCGACTCACCCCGCTTGTTTTTATCACTTTGCCAACTAGCCTTTAAATAAGTCGCAATACGTTATGAGCATATGCTCCCATCACAGGTTACGGATGAATATGCCTGAAAAGATACTGATGATAGAAGACGATGAATTTTTCAGTGCCATCGTCAGTAAACACCTGTTGCACCATAATAACTTTCATTGCGACATCGCCTCCTCCGTGGAACAGGCCGCCGCGCTATTAAAGGACGGTCGACAATATTTTGCCGCCATCGTCGATCTCGAGTTGCCCGGCAGTGAGATCGGGGCGGGCCTCACCCTCACCAGCCAATGCCAGATTCCATCGATCATCTTTACCGGCAATGACAACCCTGACATCTACCAACAGTTTATTTCTTCCACCCTGCTTGATTTCGTTAACAAGACCGGGGCTGGCAGCATTCGCTATGTGTCGAGCCTGCTGGAACGAGTCTATCGCAACCAATTCATGAAGGTGCTGGTGGTGGATGACAGCCCCAGCGCTCGGCAGAGCCTGTGTGCCCTGTTGCAGAACAGCGCCTTCCAGGTGGCCTCGGCTGGCAACGGCAAAGAATGCCTAGCGGCGCTGACGGCCAAGCCCGACATCGTGATACTCGACCAATATTTACCAGATATCATGGGCTATGACCTGTGTGCCGAGGTAAAAAGGCTCAATGAGAACCCCCACTGCCAGATCATTGGCGTCTCCAGCAAGAAGGATCGCAAGCTTTCGGCCCTGTTCCTCAAAAACTCTGGCAATGACTTCATTCATCGGCCCTTCGATCCCGAAGAATTTTGTAAGCGCATCAATCAACGGGCAGAATTAATTGATCACATCCGTGAATTGGAGCGCCTCAGCGAGGAAAAAAATCAATTTTTGGCCATGGCCGTGCATGACCTTAGAAACCCATTGAATGCCATTCAGCAAGCCAGCAAGCGTATCTCCAAGTTCTGCGCAGACAATGAGCGGGTGCAGGCACCACTGGAGATGATATACAGCAGCACTAAGGGCATGCAGCATTTAGTGGATGACCTACTGGACATCAGCACCATAGAGACCGGCAAGTTCGAACTCGAAAAGATACCGTTAAACTTGGCTGACATTAGCCAGCAGTCCCTGACTAATTTCCAGGAACGCGCCCGCGACAAGAACATTACGATTAGCAGCCGAGTGCCCGACAGCATCATGGTGGAGGTCGACCCGGGGCGCATTTCCCAGGTCATAGACAACCTGCTCAGCAATGCCATTAAATACAGCCCCCACGATCGTGAAATTACCTTAGCGTTAGAAAAAAATCATCACCATGTGAGGCTCAGTATCGAGGATCAGGGGCCCGGCATCGACCACGATGATCTAGAGCACTTATTTGTGCCCTTTAAGCGCTTGGGCCACGCCACCACCGGGGGAGAGAGCAGCCATGGTTTAGGCTTGTCCATCTGCTACAAGATCATCGCCGCCCACAACGGCAAGATCCGCTATCAGGATGCCACCCTCGGTGGCAGCTGTTTCTATTTTGAGTTACCCCTCAACTAATAAAAACCACCTGCGTAAAATTCCTTCAGCCCCGCTCTTGTAACAGCGCCTCTATGTGGCTCACGGTCTCATTCATCAAGGCATCCATGGCAGGTAACAGGGTTGCGATGGGGGCCATATCGTCCTGCTGGCTTAACGCCTCCATTTCCACGAACACGTCGGACAGGTCATCAGAGCCGATGAGGCGCGATGACGACTTTAACTTATGGGCCAACTCGCCCACCTGCACGATGTTTTGCGCTGCCACCGCGGCGTGCAATTCTTTTAGGGAACTTAGCGATGGCGCAATGAATTCCTTGAGCAAGTCAAGTTGCACCGCCACATCATCGCCCACGAAGCTGGCAAGGGTCTGTAAATTTACGGGGGATTTGCTCACGGTTACTGGGCTGCTGACCTGCTGCGGTTTTTTTAGCATGGCCAACTTGGACATGGCGGGCGCACCATGGGGTTTATTTGCCTCCACCCGATGAGCCCAGTAAGAGAGTTTCTCTTTTAACAGGTTGAGTTCGATGGGTTTTGCTAGATAATCGTCCAGCCCCATGGAGAGGTAACGCTCATCCTCGCCCTTCATGGCATTGGCGGTGATGGCGATGATGGGCACATGCTGATCGCTATTGGCTTCTAACTTGCGAATTTCCTGAGTTAATTGAATGCCGTCCATCTCCGGCATGTGCATGTCGGTGAGGACGAGGCCGTAGTCTGCGACCATCCACATATCCAACGCCTCGGCACCGTCTTCGGCGATATCAAATTCATAACCCAGCATACTCAGTTGACGCCTCAATACCTGTTGGTTGGTGAAGTTATCTTCTGCCACCAAAATTTTACTGGTTAACACCACCCCCTCTATTTCATTTTCCTTGTTATGAATTTTCTCATCGCAGTCCACATGCTGAGAAAAATCCAGTTTCTTATAGAGCAGCACCTTACGCATGGGATTCACCCGTAAAAACATCAAGCCCTCTTCTTTAGGCAGCTCTACCCGTTCGCTTAGATCCAGCAACATCAATACCCGCGCATGCTCCAATCGCTGCTGCGACCTTAGCTGCTGATACTTCTGCATTCTTACTTTCCAGGGCCAGCCACTGCCAATCACATACAGGCTAACCGCTTGGGCGCAATCTTCTTGAAGGCGAGTAATGTCGTCGAGGTTTTCGCTGCTCACATACTGGGCCTGTGTGGCCTCGATATAGTGTGAAAATATTTCCCTCTGCTCTGCATATTTTAACACCGCACAAATGCTGTTGCTGCTCATGTCGGGAATGATTAACTTACTCTTAGTCGCGTTCAGCAGCGGAAAGTCTATGTATACATGGAAGCTGGAGCCCATATTCACTTGGCTTTCTACCTCGATCTTGCCCCCCATCAGGTTCACTAGGTGGTGACAGATTGATAAGCCCAGACCCGTGCCACCAAATTTGCGGGTGGTGGCAGAATCGGCCTGAATAAAGGGGTCGAAGAGGCTGGCCAAGATGTCCGCCGCGATGCCGATGCCGTTGTCTTTGACCTCAATATGCAGGGTCACGTTATTGTCATCTGTGGCGTGTTGCTCTGCCATGATATTAATCTGCACCGTCCCTTGTTTTTGCGCGTCGGTGCTGGTGAATTTAATGGCATTGCCCACGAGGTTGAATAAAATTTGCCGTAGCCTTACCGGGTCTCCTTGCAGGTACTCGGGCACGCCATTTTCTATTCTAAGCAACAGCCTTAAAGATTTCTCTCCGGCATTGGACGATAACATCTCGGCGGCACTGTCCACCAATTCGTAGAGGTTAAACTCGATTTTTTCCAAGACCATCTTGCCTGCTTCGATCTTGGAGAAATCCAAAATATCATTGATTATCTGCAACAGAGAAAACGTAGAATCCCTCACCGTGGTGAGCATCTGACTCTGCTCGGAATTCAGGTCGGTATACTGCAATAAATCAATCATGCCGACGATGCCATTCATGGGGGTACGGATTTCGTGACTCATCGTGGCCAAGAAATCGCTCTTCGACTTGTTGGCATTTTCGGCCTGAATCTTGGCGCTTTCCAGTTCATCTTGGGACCGCTTGCGGACCACATAGGCAGATATCTGATTGGCCAGGGATGCCAGCACACTCTTCTCATCGTCGCTGATGGCTTGCTCATCGCTGGGGCTAGACAGCTCTTTGTAAGCCACATGGATGGCACCCAGAACCTGATTGCGGTGCTTTATTAACTGGCTATGATTTATATCGTACTTGCCCCAGCTTCCGGTGGCATATTCATGGGGGAAAATCTCAATCATGGCACACACTAAGTGGGGGTAACGCATGGCGGTGGTGATCATGTTGACCACCACGTACATAACATCGTCCATGCCATAATCTGCGTTGAACATGATATTGAGGGCCGAATAAAGAAAGTTAGATTCCTTCATCCTTTGATCTAGGCTCAACAGGGAGCTTTCTCGTTCGCTCTCCGATTCGGTGCGCTCGATGATGAGCCCAAGGTGAGACACCAGCTGATCTATTGTTGCCAATGTCTCTAGGTCCTGTTCTAGGCTATCCACATGAAAGGCTTCTATCACCGCCATGACCTTGCCCCAGACCCTAATGGGATAGTAGAGCCCAGTCTTAAACCCTTCCTCGTTGAGGCGTTGCTCGGCGGATTTTAATCTCGTCTCGCCCACCCACAGAAACTTCTCGGCCAATACCGCGGCCCCTATTAAGCCGTCGTCGATGGTGTAGGCTTGACCCTGTGAGGCCGCGACAAACTCGGGGTAGACTTCTTGCTCACGGTTAAACCACATGTTCATGGGTGAAAATATCGTTGAGTTTTTATCCTTAATGAAATGAGCGTGCAAGACTGGCCATTGCAGGTGACTGGACAAACATTTCAACAATATTTCGATGGCATCTTCGAAGTTTTGCGCTCGGTACAGCAACCACTCGGTGTCTTTAATGACCTTAGCCCGCGCCTCATTGATCTTTAACACATTGTGGTTTTTAATCTGTTCGGTCACATCATGAATCATGGCCACCATGCCCTTGAGCTTGCCATCGTCATGATAGCTGGGGGTCATATACCAGTCACAGAATATGCTGCCCGCCGAATTCCTATTTTCACAGCGCATCTTGGTCTTGGCCTTGGACCTAGCGCACATCTTGATGGCGTTCACGTATTCCACCGTGTTAACAAAGGTTCTGCTGATATCTTTACCCATGATAGCGGCCGATTTTATGGCAAACATGGATTCGGCGGCGGCGTTCCAGCTAATGACCTTTACCTTGCTATCTAGTTCGATGATGGCCATGGGGCTGGCCGCCAACAGGTGTGATAAGGAGCGATCGAAGTCCGAGGCCAGCTCTGCCATTTTTTGCGGTGCGCTGGACTTAACCACTGGGGCTTTCAACTGAGAGATATTACGAGCCGTGATGATGCAGTGATGGTTCGGCATGTGAGGGTTACGCAGGCGCTTAAAGGTAAATTCGAATTCCTGTTTTTTCTCTCGATGATCGACGACATGAAGCCGTGACTTCGTCGGCTTATTGATCTCCAGCCTTGCTAGGCACTGGCCTATCCTCGCCAGAGATTTTTTATCCTCGATAAACCCCAACTGTTCTATTTTTTTACCGAGACACAAAGAGCGGCTATTGCCTGCCAATAATTTTGCGGCACCATTGAGTTCGACAATACGGTGCTTAGGGTCGGTAATTAACACCACCTCATGCAAACCATCAAATATCTCTTTAGCATGATCATTTTCACGGGCCGTGGCGCGTTGCTGGAATTTTAGTGATTTATTTTTCACGATTAACGGCGCACAAAACAAGCCGATGCAAGCCAGTACGGTGGTGAAGAGCAACAGCGGATGAAAAGAATGAAAACCCAACAGCTCATAACTCGAAAGGTAGGTCATTAATGTCAGCTGAGTGTCTACATCTACGATGAAAAACATCAAACCGAAAGACAGCAGCGGGCACAGATAAAGCAAGTACACTTTATATGATTTATTAGCCGTCACTGCGACACCTCTTGAGCGCAATAGCTGGATATTCTCTCGAGTAATTCATCTTTCTTGGCCGGCTTCACGATAAAATCCGAGGCACCCGCCTTTAAGCATTCCCTCACCACCGCCTGCTCACTGTGGCCGGTTAGCATAATGATGTGAGTGTCTCTGAATTTTTTATTGGACTTAAGCCTCTGGGTCACTTTTAAGCCGTTCATCTTGGGCATCTTTATGTCCATCAAGATCACATGGGGCGCCCAGTCTTCGGCTATGTTGATGGCACTAATGCCATCGCTGGCCACCTTCACCATGAACCCTTCCCGGTCTAGCATCATCCCCATCATCTTCTGATTTACTGCCTCATCTTCCACCACTAGCACTTTCCAGGGCTTACCCTCTATCTCATTTTTTTGTTGCTCCAGTATGCTGCTGGCGCTGTCATGAACCTCGCTGACATCCGATTTAATGCTCTCCATCATGGAGAGATGTTTGTTCTCGGTGAGCTGCTCTTTACTCTCTTGCAGACATTCTTTTTTTATACGATTGTATTCTTCACTGAATTTCCTTTGATCGCCTATCTCGATCACGCCATCGCCATGCAGGCGCTCTAGTTTTTTCTTGATTCTAGAGATGCCCTTATCGAGAATTTCATCGGTGCTGATGTTTTGATTTATCATGCTCTGCTGGCAGCGATTCACCTTGTCGAGTTGCAGGCTAAGGCCCGTTTTAATATTACTGATGTTTTCTACCATGTTTGTGAGGCGATTCTCGATGACGTTTTTATAGTTTCGGCTCTCTAGACGATCCATGGCCAGGCTAATGGAAAATTTAATGCGGTTAATATCGTAAAGGGGTTTGTATATGACGTAGTCATCCATCCCCTGCTGACTGCATACCTCATGGGCACGGGCCGAATCCTTGCCATCACATAATAATAGGGTTTGGTGCGGTGTCTCCATGGCCCTTTCACTGAACATGATGAAGCTGTTGTAGAAGTTTTCGGCATCTGCCACTTGGCTATGGCACAAGATCAAGACATGACAAGGGGAGCGGTCAAATTGGCCGATTGCCCATTCGCTGTCTGCGGCCTGATGGATGACCACGGCGGATGATGACGACAGGCGCACCACCTCCTCCATATTAAAGTGATTATCCCCAACGATGAGAATATCAATTTTCTTGCTGTGCATCCTGGCACTCCACAAAAATCCATTAGACCTTTAATGAGACTAGTACAAATAACCACACAGGCCACGGGCATACCCCCACAGACTTGCCATGGCTCAGGATGAAGACCCACTGTTCATGCAAGATTTACCGTAGGGTGCATTGTGCATCTTGGCGAACCCCTCTAAGGTATGCGCACACTAAGCTCGCATAAAGGCATTCCATGAATACCCCTGTTAAGTCAATCCTGCTGGCCGTCTGCACCCTGTTCGCATGCAGCCACTTAATGGCCTGGGACAACCACACCCTCATCAGCCAAGTCATGCTGGAATCCATGCCCCAGGTTAAGCAGGCAAAGCCGGTGGAGGTGGAAAGCCTAGAGAGTTTTTTAGTGGCCACAGAAGAGCAGCTGGAGGTGTTTTTAGCCGAACAGGAAAGCTGGATGCAGCACAACCTGAGGCATTATGCTCCCCTGCCGGGTGTCTTAGCCTTTACGGCCAGCGGTGACCCCCAAGATATTCGCCAACGCTTCAGCCATGCCATTCGCATCAACCCCCACAGCCATTTAAGCTTATATTTGCAGCTTGCCCCAGGCCGCCAAGCGGGCCCGGGTAAATGGTTAAATGCCGAACAAATCACCACCTTGCGCGACAACCATCACATGGACAAACTATCTATCCTGGCACTACAGGCGGGAGACAAGGTCGCCCCCATAGATGTGGTGATCAGCGCCAGCGATGAGCCAGATCACGGCATGGACATCGGCCTGTACACCGACAGCAACACCGAATATGGCCAGATTTACGGCTTCGGTGAGCAACCCTTTGGCAACCCTAAGCTAGAATATGGCACGCAAGCCCCCTTTCATATGGGCTTCTACCACGAGCCCGCCATCATATTCTCGGTGGCCGGTTTCTTAAGGCAGACCTACCCCGAATATCGCATTCAGCAATTTAAACACTTGGCCGAATTTGCCTTCCAGAATGGCCACCCTTACTGGGGATGGCGCTTCATGGGTTTGGGCCTACATTATGTGGGGGATTTTTCCAATCCATACCATGTGACACCGGTACCCGGCAACAGCACCGCCAGCACTATCTGGGTGGGTTTATTAAACATGCTCGGGATAACGCAACCGATGCAGGATGCGGTGCAAATAGTCTCCAATCGCCACACCGCCATCGAAGAGTTTCAGGCGTTGATCATGACTCAGGCCTTCAAGAACCAAGAGACCGGTCATGTGGCCTTACAAGCCATTCGCGACGCTCAGTCTGTGGGGGAATATCAACATAGTTTTGTGGTGGATGTGTTTGCCCGCGGTGCCTATGAACAGGCCGCTCACCTAGATGAGGTCATATTGCAGACCATGCCGACAAAATTTGTGGCCGACGTGAACGTCGAGTATTCACAGGTAGATGAACGCTCCATGTTGATCCAGAAGATCCGCGAACATAATGGCCAGGCCGCGGTGAATAGCTTAAACCAAACTTTGGCTCGATTATTAACCTTGTTCGGCGAGAATGGTAAATCTTATGTGCAGGGAATTTTGCAACAGGTGCCTGCTGAATAGACTAAAGGGCTTTATGGACTAGGGTCTTTCTATTTGGATGTGTATCACGAGTATTGGGCGAGCTTAGATTCAAGCAGAATTATTTTGTACAGAAAGGATTACTTCTAGAGGGGGGTAACTAATGTGAATGAATAGGTGGTATCCCGTAGGGGAGTCGAACCCCTGTTACCGCCGTGAAAGGGCGGTGTCCTAGGCCTCTAGACGAACGGGACCCAATTCATTCTTAATTTTCTTTACCGAACCTCCATCTTCACATGGAAATTTGTTAGCTATAAAGAAAATTGGTGGAGCCTAGCG
>CAJXIK010000007.1 GCA_913054445.1 uncultured Bermanella sp. | reverse complement strand
TCGCGATTGAAATAATATTTCGGCGAGTTCAGGTCGATGCTTGCTTCTGCTTCTGGGCGGTCGCTGCTGCTCATTCTACATCCCATATAAAATGTTTTATTATTGGTTTAATTCTAACGCCGCGGCCTTGGCAAAGTAAGTGAGTATGGCGTCGGCTCCGGCGCGTTTCATACAGGTGAGGCTTTCCATCATCACCGCCTTCTCATCTAACCAACCGTTTTGTGCCGCCGCCATGTGCATTGCATACTCGCCGCTCACCTGATAAACGAAGGTGGGCACCTTAAACTGATCTTTCACCTGACGTACGATATCTAGGTAAGGCATGCCCGGTTTAATCATCACCATGTCGGCGCCCTCGGCGAGGTCTAATGCTACCTCGTGAAGGGCCTCGTTGCTGTTGCTTGGGTCCATCTGGTAATTAAATTTGTTGCCCTTGCCCAAGTTAGCGGCGCTGCCCACCGCATCGCGGAACGGGCCATAATAGGCGGAGGCGTACTTGGCGCTGTAGGCCAAGATGCGCGTGTTGACATGTTGGTCTTGCTCTAAAACATCGCGAATCTCGGCGATGCGGCCATCCATCATGTCGCTGGGGGCGATGATATCAGCCCCAGCTTGGGCATGGCTGAGGGCCTGCTTGGCGAGAATTTCGACGGTGATGTCGTTGAGTACATAACCGCTGGCGTCGATGATGCCATCTTGGCCGTGGGTGGTGAAGGGGTCTAGTGCCACGTCTGTGATCACGCCCATATCTGGGCAGGCATCCTTGATGGCTTTCACCGCCCGTTGCGCGATGCCGTCTGGGTTGTAGGCTTCTTCGGCCATCTCACTCTTGTGTGAGTCGGGTGTCACCGGAAACAGGGCCACGGCGGGCACCCCGAGGGTGCTTAATAATCGGCATTCTTTCACTGCCAAGTCGATGGACAGGCGCTCAACCCCAGGCATGGAAGCGATGGCTTGCCGTTGGTTTTTGCCATCGAGGATGAACATAGGGTAGATGAGGTCGTTCACACTCAACTGATTTTCACGCATGAGGCGACGAGAAAAGTCATGAGCGCGCATGCGGCGTAGGCGAGTTTCGGGAAAAAAGCGTTGTGCGTCAGAGAAAGCCATTAGAAATACCGTGTTCGATGCAATATTGGGGCATAGCGAGGGACAATTGTACGCCATGGGGTCGTGCCTTGCATGGCTTTAAGTAATCGGCGCGGGTTCAACTTTGAAGGTCCTTAAAATGTAAATAGGATCAATTTTCTTTTCCCGGGAGCATAAAGTGGTGCATTGCGACTTAGCGGCCCAGTGGGCTTAGACCAAGGTTGGATTTAGTATTTTTTAGGGTGTTCGAGGCATGGATGCCGAGGCAAGCCCTCATGGACGAGTCCACGGCGACCTAAAAAATACTAAATCCAACTTTGGGCAGGCAGATTTCATGTGATGATCTAACGTGTCGAAACCTTCCTACGCTATGCTTGTCACAGCTCATACTCACTACAGGCAAGGCTCGTCATGAAAAAAATTATCATTGTGGTATTGCTGGCGGCTCTCATGGGGGCGCTGCTGGTATTTGACGCACAACAATATTTAAGCCCAGAATTTTATCAAGACGGGTTTGCGCGGCAGCCCGTGCTCAGCGGCCTAGTGTTCTTCGCTATTTATGTGTTGATGACGGCGTTATCTATTCCTGGGGCGGCAGCCATGACCTTGGTTGGCGGGGCCATCTTCGGTTTTGGCTGGGGCTTGTTGTTAATCAGTTTTGCCTCATCTGTGGGGGCCACATTGGCTTTTATTATTTCCCGTCTGCTGTTTAAAGACTGGGTGCAGAGCCGCTTCGCGGGCCACCTTAAAACAATTAATGCAGGCATAGCAAAAGACGGTGCCTTCTACCTGTTTACTCTGCGTTTGATTCCCCTAGTGCCGTTTTTTGTCATTAATTTGGTCATGGGTTTGATGCCCATTCGTGCCGTGACGTTTTATTGGGTGTCGCAGCTGGGCATGTTGGCGGGCACGGCGGTGTTTGTGAATGCCGGGGCGCAACTGGGGCAGCTGGATGATGTGTCCTTGAACGGCATTTTAACGCCGGGCATATTGGGCTCGTTGGTGCTGTTGGCGGCGTTTCCCTGGCTGGCGCGTACCCTGTTAAATCGATTCAAAAATCAGCGCCTGCTGAGCACGTTCACCCGCCCCAAGACGTTTGATGACAACCTGCTGGTTATAGGTGCTGGTGCCGGTGGTTTAGTGAGCGCCTATATTGCGGCGGCCACTAAGGCCAAGGTGAGCCTCATCGAACAACACAAAATGGGGGGCGATTGTTTGAATACCGGTTGCGTGCCCTCTAAGGCGCTGATTCACGCCGCCAGCCTAGCCCACCACATGCGTGAGGCAAAAAACATGGGCATCAGCGCGGCCGCCATCGAGGTGGATTTTGCTCAGGTCATGCAGTCGGTACAGGGGAGCATCGAGGCGGTGGCACCCCATGACAGCGTCGAGCGTTACAGCGGCCTTGGCGTAAATTGCATCCGTGGTAAGGCCACCATCATTGACCCTTGGACCGTGGAGATTGAAGGCGAAGAAGGGGTGCAGCGGCGTACCGCTCGTAATTTAATCATCGCCACGGGGGCACGCCCCAATGTATTCCCAGTAGATGGCTTGGACGAAGTGGGCTACTACACCTCGGATACTCTGTGGCAGATCAGCGAACAACCTAAGACCTTGTTAGTGGTGGGAGCGGGCCCCATTGGTTGTGAGTTGGCGCAGAGTTTTCATCGTTTAGGCAGCAAGGTCATCATGGTGGATCCGGCCCCACAAATTTTAGGCCGAGAAGACGCCGATGTGGTGCAGGCGGTCAGCGCGCAATTTTTACGGGAAGGCATAGAGCTGCGCCTCAATACTCTGCCCACGGCGTACCAGATAAAAGAGGGTAAAAAAGTGGCGCTGTTAAAGACCCCAGAGGGCAGTGCCGAGTTAGTATTCGATGCCCTGTTAATTGCCGTGGGGCGGGTTGCCAACACGCAGGGCTATGGCCTCGAGGCGCTGGATATTGAGTTGGACGGCCGTGGTAACATCGCCGTGGACGAGCACCTGCAAACCAGCCTGCCCGGCGTGTTTGCGGTGGGGGATGTGATAGGGGGCTACCAGTTTACCCATGTATCTTCCCACGAGGCATGGTATGCAAGCGTAAATGCACTTTTTGGTCATTTTAAAAAGTTCACAGTCGATTACTCTAACGTCCCGTGGGCCACCTACACCGATCCTCAGGTGGGGCGGGTGGGTTTAAACGAGTCGACCGCCAAGGAACAGGGCATCGCCTATGAGGTGACCCGCTTCGATTTGTCCGAATTGGATCGTGCCATCGTGGACAAGACCGCCACGGGTTTCGTGAAGGTACTGACGGTACCGGGAAAAGATAAAATTTTAGGGGCCACCATAGTGGGTGCCCTTGCCGGTGAGTTAATTAGCGAATTTGTATTCGCCATGAAAAATGGCCTAGGCCTCAACAAAATATTGGCCACCGTGCACGCTTACCCCACTATGATGGAAGCGAACAAGTATGTGGCCGGTGAATGGAAGCGTAACCATGCCCCACAGAAATTGCTGAAGTGGGCGCAGAAACTCCATGACTGGCGACGCTAATGAATTGGATTATCCGTGGCACGGCCACGGACTGACTATAAGTAGATATATCGTTATGAACCAAGAAGTTAATGAAAAAGAATTACAGCGTGCATTAAATTACATGCAGGATATTCCGTTTAATAAGCATATCGGCTTAGAAATTATAACCTTCAATTCGGATGAAATTCTGCTTAGGCTCAAGATGCGTGACGAGCTAGTGGGCAACTGGATGCATGACATGTTGCACGGTGGTGTGATTGCTTCTGCCATCGATATGGCGGGTGGTTCTGCTGCCATAGTGGCGGCTTATGCGCGGCAGGGCGATGCTAGCGAGGAACAAAAGAAGAGGAACCTAGGCAAGCTCGGCACCATCGACATGCGCGTGGATTATTTAAGGCCAGGCAAAGGTAAAGAGTTTTTCATCAGCGCCACTGTCTTGCGCATCGGCAGCAAAGTGGCGGTGACCCGCATGGAATTAAAAAATGAAATCGGCAGCTTAATCGCGGTGGGCACGGGCACTTATATGTGTGGTTAGGGGTGCTCTAATACACGCACTTAAAAGACCATAATCTGTGTAATCTGCTTACCCATGGCTGGAGTTGACACCATAGAGGCCGCCGTAAACCCCTCCATGGGGGCTTGCTTTGGCATCCCTGCCAAAAACACCTCTATGGTGCCAACCCCAGCCATGGGCTAGTTTATTGAGGCCGCTAGAATAAGGTGGGCCAATAACCCAGTAGCGTAAATAAATGCCGCCTAAGCAGGCAAGGGTAAGCGCGGTAGCTTCTGTCCTAGCCCTTGTCTCAACATATCCAGCGCCTTTTGTGTCTCATCTTTTGCCAAGTATAGGCGGCTTAATTCGCTGCGGGTTTCTAGGCTGTTTTCCCGTTCTAGGCTCTGCTCGAAATAGCCTTGCGCCTCATCAAACAGCTGATTACTCAGGCTTAAACGGCCCAGCGTTAATAACGAGATGGCATCCTCTGGCTGGTGTTTTAACTTGTCCTGTATGAAGGCCAGTTGCGCCTCCACGTTATCGCCCATGATGCAGCCATACAAGCGTACTAGCTCCTGATTCCAGTGATGGGTGAGTAGCTTGCGTAATTCACGCTCGGCGCTGACATGCTCCCCAAGGGTAATTAAGCACTCGATGAATGCGCTAGCCAAGGGTATGAAATCTTCATTTTTAAGGACACGAGACGGAATGCTACGCCACACCTTGAGCAGGGCTTTAGGGTCTTTGCCAGCGTTGCTGCGGCTGTGTAATAGGTGTCCGAGTTGCTTGCCGTAGGCTTCCACTTCTATTTTCAGGGTGCGTTTGCTGGGCAGTAAATTGTATTTACTGAACTTGGGTAAGAGGCCGATGACCCCTTGCCAGTCTTCCAGCGCGCTGTAAGTCTTTAACAGCATCTCGTTGACATACTGGTGCTTGGGAAACTGCTTCTTGAGGCGTAAGCAGGTGGCTAGGCTTTGCTCGTATTGTTTGCGTTCCAGTTGCAAACGGCTCTGTTGTAATCCCACCGCTAGCTCGGCCCCCTTTGTGCTCTCGATGGCTTGCGCCATGAGCGCATCGCTGTGCTCATAGTTCCCAGCCTGATGGGCGGCGCGAGCGGCCGCTAGGTAATTGATGACCTGACCATCGCCATGGGCACCCGCCAAGAGCAGCTTCTCACTCTGTTTCCAGTTGCCCTCGGCCAAGGCGACCAAGCCTCTGGTGGTTTTGTTGAGTGCCTGTTTCATGCCGCGCTGATTGCGCCAGCTGTACAGGATTCGGCGGCTGCCCATGAGCCCCGCCAGCAATTGCATGGTGATATAGAGGGCTATCACGCTGGCCGTGAGCAGCATGACAAACACCCACAGGCTGGTTTCCACGACCCAGTGCTGGAAGCTAATTAAGATATAGCCACTGCCCTGTTGCATGAAAAACCCGAGCACGCTGCCCAGCAGCAATAACGCCACGATGAATATTAAGCGGCGGTTCATAGGGCTTGCCCCGCGGTTACGCTGTCGGCGGCTGCCTTAGAAACATTTGCCTTAGGCGCGTTTGCAGTGGGTGCATAGGTGCGATCATTTAGAGTCTGGCGTAACAGCATCAGGGAGGCGCTCACGTCGGGGATGTGCAGCGCAATGTCGATATCTTTAAGCTGCTGCAAGTGTGTGCTTAATGTCTGTGCTTGCTGGTGGCGCAGTTTTTTATTGAGCCAGTCGATGGCGTTGCCGAGGCTGCTGTCATACAGGCTCTGGTCGGCCTTGAGCAGCGCCCACTGGCTTTGTTCCAGCATGAGCAATAGGCTGTGTTCTAATATTTGGTACTGCTGAACATTGAGTGGTGCCGTGAAGGCGTCCTCGGTATAGCGAACCTGTACCAGCGATCTTAGTTGTTGCCATAGGGTATCGTCCTGCGGCGCGGCGCTCGTTATTTGGTTGGTGCTGGGATTAAAGGTGGCGGGCGGCTGTATCTGCTGGTGGACTTGGCTCTTGAGGGCTTGAATTTGCGTGTAGATACCCTGACGGTCGAGCTGTTTTTCCTGACTTAGGGTCAGCATTTCTGCGGCGATTTTTTCCCGCACTCTTAATAGCGCAGGGTCATCGAGGGCGGCCAGAATCTTGTTGGCAGCATCGAACAATGCCCAAGCCCCGCTCAGCTCATGTTGCAGGTTGACTCTTTGGTTGGCCAGTCGTAATAGGTATTCCACTTCGGCGAGCTTCCAGTCATCCATGCGCGCGCCGGGAATTTGATTGAGAGTTTGCTGCATGGCGCGCAGCTGAGCGTTCATCTGGGTGATCTTGTTCAGCTCTAAATTTTGCTCGATGGATTTTGCCAGCTGGCTACGGGACTGTTGATCTAGGCTCGTGATTTGATGTTCGAGCACCCCGTTGTGGCTCACTAAGGCTTCCATCCTATATTGGAAAAAAACCACGGCCGCCAGCAGTAGCAGGGTAAAGAGGGTGGCTACAAGATAGATGGCTTTATTATTGCCGGCGCGCACGGGGGCGCTGGCGGCCTGGGTTGGGCCGTTGTTTGCCGAAGGGATAGGTGTCTGCTTGTCACTCATGTGCGGTTCCCTAGTGTGGTTTGCTAACTGGGCCGTTTAGATAAAGAGCGGCCCTTTAAAATAGATGAAGTAGCGTTAATTAGGCTGGCAAGGCGTTTAGGCAGGCCAGCAGCGTCGCTGCTTGAATGTGTCCACACACCGCCACGCGGCTAAAGCCTAAGGTCGTGGCCATATCTTGAATGCGCTTGCTGGGCACAATTAACTGTAAGTCTAAACGTTGTGCTGCACTCGGCAGCTGTTGCGCCAGCTGTTCGGCCATTTCGCCACTGGTAATCAGAGCATAATGTATTTGCCTTTCCCTGAGTAGGGTGGCCAGCTGACCAGCTGCGAAGGGGATGGCCTGACGCTGATAGAGCTCGCAATAATCGACCTCGGCACCACGCTCCCGCAAGGTGTTGGCCAGCAATTCGCGGCCACCCTGGCCGCGCAAGATAAGCACTTTTTTGTGCGCCATCTGCTGCAATGCTGGTAGTGCCAGCAGGCCTTCGCTGTGGTTACCCGGCGGAGTCGCCACCTCGATGCCCAGTGCCTTAAAGGCTGCGGCGGAGCTGGGCCCCACCGCTAGCCAGTGAATTCCTTGCGGCATCTGCGGCCAGTATTGATCTATCCACTCGACCGCCTGGGCGGAGGCGTTGCCGCTCACGCTGATCACCACGTCATAGCGGTCGAGGTTCATGATGTTAGATTTAATGGCCTGAAATGCCGAGCCTTGCTGCGGCGTGAACGGCATGATTTTTAGCAAGGGCTGGCGCACACAATGCCAGCCAGCCGCATCCAACGCCTGCACTAGGTCTTCCCCTTGCCCTTGGGGGCGGGTAAATAACAGGGAGCGAGAGGGGTTATTCATCAGTCTATCTTATGCCCATAGACGGCACTGAGAATGCGTGCAGCGCCTTGCTCTAACAGGTTTTCGGCCGCCTTTATGCCCAGTTGTTGTGCTTGGCTGGCGCTTCCTGTCACCTGCGTGCGAATAATCTCGTCACCGTTTTCGCTGCCCACGAGGCCGCGTAATGTGAGTTCATCACCGTCGAGGGTGGCGTAACAGGCGATGGGCACCTGGCAGCCGCCGTTTAAGCGCTTGTTCATGGCGCGCTCGCTCACCACTCGGTGGGCGGTATGGGGGTGGTTTAACGGTGCCAGCAGCGCCTTAGTGGTGGCGTCGTCTACGCGACACTCGATGCCCACGGCCCCCTGGCCTCCGGCGGGCAGGCTAATGTCGTCGTCGATGGACTGGGCGATGCGATCTTTTAATTCGAGGCGAATGAGGCCTGCGCTGGCGAGGATGATGGCATCGTAATCGCCGTTGTCGAGCTTGCCTAAGCGGGTCTGCACGTTGCCCCGCAGGCTGCTAATTTTCAGATCGGGGCGGGCTGCCAAGAGCTGGCACTGGCGGCGCAAACTAGAGGTGCCCACATGAGCGCCTTGGGGCAAGTCGGCGAAACGCGCATAGCGGTTGGATACGAAGGCGTCGGTGGGGTCTTCACGTTCACAGATTACCTCGAGCCCTAAACCCGCTGGGAAGTCCATGGGCACATCTTTCATGCTGTGTACCGCGATGTCGGCACGGCCATCGAGCATGGCCACTTCTAGTTCCTTCACAAACAAGCCCTTGCCGCCAATTTTGGCCAAGGGGGTGTCGAGAATTTTGTCGCCCTGGGTGGTGAAGGTGACGAGTTCCACGGTTAATTCTGGGTGGAATTTTTGCAGCTGAGCCTTAACGAATTCGGCCTGCCATAGTGCGAGCTTGCTCTTGCGCGTGGCGATGCGTAGTACAGACATGTTGGGAACCTTTAGGGTCACACATTAATATGCGCGTCATGATACGGCACTGCGCCATAAATTTCAGGGCCTAAATCAGTAACAACTGCTAAGCTGTGTCGCGAAAATTACAATAATAGTGTCACCCTCTTTTTAATAAGTAGCATAGATAGGAGCCGCGTATGATCACCACGCAACTGGAAGATAAGATTCTAAGCATCTGTTTTGATCGCAGCGACAAGATGAATGCCATCACCGATGCCATGTATTTAGCCGCCGAGAAGGCCTTGCTAGATGGCAGCGACAACAAAGAAGTACGGGTGGTGCTGTTTAGCGGGGCGGGAGATCACTTCACCAGCGGCAACGACCTCGCCGAATTCATGAGTAAGCCACCCAGTGGTAACAACCCGCCGGTACTTAAGTTCTTGCTGGCGCTGTTGCGCTTCCCTAAGCCGGTAGTGGTGGCCATTAACGGTTTGGCGGTGGGCATAGGCACGACCATGCTGGCGCATTGTGATTACGTGGTGGCGGCTCAAGACGCCCGTTTTAAGTTGCCGTTTGTGGATCTAGGTGCTTGCCCAGAAGGGGGTTCTAGCCTGTTGTTTCCGCAGCTCATGGGGCACAGCCAGGCCGCCGAATTATTGATGGTGGCGGACATATTTAGCAGCGACAAGGCCGCTCAGGTGGGGCTAGTGAATAAGGTGGTAGCCGCCGACGAGGTGCAGGCACACGCGCAGAAGATCGCCAAAAAGCTGTCATTGAAGGCGCCGGGTGCCATGATCAAGGCCAAGGCCCTGTTGAAGCAAAGTTACGCCGCCGACCTAGAGGTGCGCATGGTAGAAGAAATCATCAGCTTCGGTGAGATGCTGAAGAGCGCAGAGGCCAAGGAAGCACTTAGCGCCTTCATGGAGAAGCGTGCCCCAGATTTCTCCAGCTTCTAGGCTGACCCGCACCTCGCACGACCTCGTCTCGCGGCATTATGCAAAAAAGTTACCCACGGATTCTGTGGATAACTTTCTGTATAACGTTGGGATAGCGGCCGCTAGCTGGCGGCTACTGGCTACTTTACTTAAATTGGTTAAAATCACCGCACATGCTTAAAGGTATCACTATCTTACTGGCCTTCTTCTTAGGGGGGGAGTTCATCGCGCAGCTATTTGCCTGGCCCATTCCGGGTTCGGTTATTGGCATGTTGTTGCTGTTTGTTTTTTTATGGCGGCTGGGCTCATTACCGCCCGCGTTAAAAAGTGCCGCCGATTCCCTGTTGCCCTTCTTACCCCTGTTTATCGTGCCAGCCTCCGTGGGCATAGTGAACCACTTCTACCTGTTGCAGCAAGACGGCTGGTTATTGGTGGTGGCCATGGTGCTAAGCCTGCTGTTGGGCATTCCCCTGTGCGGCTTGCTCATGCAGAGGCTGTTAAAAGTTAGGACAAAACGGGGAGCAGAATAATGCACTGGCAGGCGGCCTGCTCTGCCCTGTGGCAGAGCCCTTATTTAGGCATATTCTTAACCCTGCTGAGTTTTCAGCTAGGGCTGTTCTTGTATCGCCGCAGCGGCGCTCAACCCTGGTTGCACCCAGTGTTAGTGAGCGTCGTGAGTCTATGCGGGGTGATTCTGTACACTAACCTCAGCTATGAACGTTACATGGACAGCGCCTACTTCCTAAGCCAGCTGCTGGGCCCGGCCATCGTGGCCCTAGCGGTGCCGCTGTATGAGAACTTTAAATTACTGCGCCGCTACTGGCTGGCCTTCACGGTGAGCAACCTCGTGGCAGGTGCCTTTACTGTCGGCTTAGCGGTGGCCATCGTGGCGCTGGGGCAGGGCAGTGAGGTGAGCGTGAACAGCATGTGGACTAAGTCCATCACCACCGCCATCGCCATGGAAGTGGCGCCTGGCATCGGTGGTGTGGCGGCGTTGGCGGCTGCCTTAGTGATGTTTACCGGCATCCTCGGTTCCTTGATCGCCCCCGCGTTATTTAAGCTCTTCAACATAACCCATGGTGCCGCCCAAGGCACTGCGCTGGGTGTGTGTGCGCACGCCGTGGGCACCGCTCGTGCCCTAGAGATGGGCTCGCTACAGGGTGCCTTTGCGGCACTGAGCATGAGTTTCATGGGGGTCTTGTGTGCCTTGCTTCTGCCTTTCTTAGCATGAAAGCCCATGCGCCTGTTTAGAGCTTTAGCGGTTGATCTGCCCGGCTATTGAGTTTCTTTTCTTTAGCGGCATAAGAATGATCTATGCTTACCTTAACGATCTATCCCCTTGGACGTATCAGGTGACCTATGGCAAATATTATAGCGGTGGACGACAGCGTGGCTATTCGTACTCTCATGCAGGTGGTGCTGGAGAGCGCAGGTCATACCGTGTTTTTGTTTGAGAACGGTCGCTTGGCATTGGACTTTGCACGGGGTCACAACGTGGATTTAGTGATTACCGATTTAAACATGCCCGAGATGGGCGGCATGAGCCTAGTGAGCCATCTTAGGCGTCTAGATGAATACAAGACCAAACCCATACTGGTGATCACCACAGAGACCGCCGATTACAAGAAGCAAAAGGCCAAGACCATAGGTGCCACCGGCTGGATAGCCAAGCCGGTGGATAAGGATCGCCTGTTAAGAGCCGTGGAAAGAACTATCGGTTAAAGATTGGTCTGAGAGCAGAGGGAGGGGCAGCGCCGCAATGGCCAAGTACCTCCCGCTATTAGCCGGTTACTTCTACCGCGTGCAGGGTAGGAATCTCCAGCTGCATGGTTAGCATCTGTACTAGCTCCTCACGGTTATGAATCATCTCACGGTAGTTGTGCAATATGGCTGGATTGCTCATGCCTATGCGTCGTTGGGCGTTTTGCATGTGGCGCTGTAAAGTACGAATTTCGTGCTCTAGACGATAAATTTTAGGGTGAATACGGTACGTCATGGGGCAGCCTATCCGTCTGTTCGTGTCTAAAGCATAGTTAAGCTTTAAGGCTTAGTAGGTTTATGCTTGGATTAGTTTTGACTAAAAAACAACCAATAATGAATAAGCAGAGATTAGGCAGGCGTGACAGGTTAATAATCGTCTTAGGTTAACAATAGTGGACGCCAGTCGAAGTCCACATAAGACACGGCAAAAAAGCCGGGAACGATCATGGAAGGCTTGCGCCCATATTGAATGGATTCGTATTGCTTGCTTAAAATGTCCCCACCCACACAGCGTAAGATGGCGTGCCCGGCGGCGATGTCCCATTCGCTGACATTGCCATACCTAGGGTAGACGTCCCCTTGGCCTGCTGCGAGATAAGCAAACTTAATGGAGCTGCCAAGCGAGACCAGTTGCACCTGAGCCAGCTTCTCTTCTAGGCGGTTGCACAGGTGTACCAGCTGTTCGCTGGCGTGGCGGCGGCTGGCGTACAGGTTTATGGAGTCGTGCTCGCGGATGCGCTTAAGGGGGCTGAAGGTCTTCAGCAGGGAGGCGGGCTCGCTTCCCACCTTCAGGAAGGCCTTGCCGTCTCCACCGTAATAACAGTGGTCGCTGACCGGCACATAAATTAAGCCAAATACAGGCTCCCCTTGCTCTATGAGGGCGATGTTGATGGTGAATTCGCCGTTGCGGTCGATGAATTCTTTGGTGCCATCGAGGGGGTCGATGAGCCAGAACAGAGGCCACTGGGCCCGTTGCTCTTGCTTGGGGAGCTCGGTCTCTTCGCTGATGACAGGCACATCGAGGATGTCCTTGAGACCGGCTTCCAATACATGATTAGAGGCGATGTCGGCCTGGGTTAATGGGCTGGCATCGTGTTTCTCAATCACGGTGAATTCACTGCGATGGTAAATCTCTAGGATCGCAGCACCCGCTTTGCGGGCCAGCTGGATTACGCTTGCGTAATTGGGCTGCATACTCTAATTCCTAATAACGGGCTGACGGCTGTCGCAGTCGGCACCGGTTAACCAATCTCTGGCCATGTATAGGGCCGCAATGGCGCGCCCCTCGGTGACGTCGGCACGGCTCACGAGTTCGCTTATGTTGTGCAAAGGCCAGGTCACCACCTCTAAGGGTTCGGGTTCATCCCCTACTAAGGTTTCGGGGTATAGATCCGTGGCCACCAGCACATCTATGGCGCTCTTCATGTAGCTGGGGGAGAGGCTGAGCTTCTTGAGGTGATGTAGCTGCTTAGCACCCTGACCCACCTCTTCTTTAAGCTCACGATTGGCGGCCTGTTCGATGCTTTCACCCAAATCTACCGCGCCCTTGGGCAGGGTCAGTGTGTAGTCTTCGAGCCCCGCGCCGTATTCACGAATGAGCAGCACCTCGCCGTGTTCGTTGATGGGCACCATCATCACCGCCCCGTGGCCGCCCGGCACTAAGCGCTCGTAGGTGCGCTGCACGCCGTTGGAAAACTCCAGTTGCAAGGACTCTATGCAGAACAAACGGCTGCGAGCCACGATGCTGCGCCCGTGGATTTTGGGTTTTACACTCATAAATACTATAATGTGACGAATAGCCCGCCATTATGAACCTAATATTTTGCTAAGCAAATAATCACTGGCATGATTTTTTTGGGTTCTAATGCGTAAAGCTGATAACGAATGGTTTAAGGTGTGTGAATGGTCAATTGGGATGAAATCGATACGGTGCTGCTAGACATGGACGGCACTTTGCTCGACTTACACTTCGATAATTTTTTCTGGTTGCAGCACCTGCCAGAAAAATACGCCGAGCATCATGGGCTGACCCCAGAGGTCGCCTGGCAGACTCTCAGCGCTCAGATGCAAGACAAGGTCGGCCAGCTCGAGTGGTATTGCCTAGATTATTGGAGCCAGTTAACCGGCCTGTCCATCGTCGAGTTAAAGCGCGAGGTGCAGCACAAGATACAGTTTCGGCCCCATGTACCAGACTTCTTGCGGGCGTTGCGGGCGGCGGGGAAGCGCAGCGTGATTGTTACCAACGCGCACCGTGACAGCGTCGACCTGAAAATGCAGCACACTGGGCTAGATAAGCTCGTGGACCATATCATCAGCAGTCACGACTACCAATACCCCAAGGAAGAGCAGGCCTTTTGGCACACGCTCATGGAGCAAGCGCCCTTCGAGCTAAACGCGACGCTGCTCATAGATGACAGCGTTCCTGTGTTAGAATCCGCGCAACGCTTCGGCTTCCAACACTTGCTGAGTATCTGTCAGCCAGATAGCCAAAAACCCAAGCGCCATATCCATGATTTTAAGGCGCTAGATCACTTCAGCGAGATCATGCCCAGAGCCAGCGAAAAACCAGATGACTGATAGCAGCCCCAACAAGAAAGTAAGACTCGATAAATGGTTGTGGGCGGCGCGTTTCTATAAGACCCGCGCCGTGGCCAAGAAATCCATCGAAGGGGGAAAAGTGCACTTCGACGGCCATCGCTGCAAGGTAAGCAAGATGGTCGAGGCCGGAGACTGCCTCAAAATCACCCAGGGCCTAGACGAAAAAACCGTGGTTATATTAGTGCTTAGCGAGCAACGGCGCGGCGCACCCGAGGCGGCGCTATTGTATGCCGAGACCGCAGAGAGCATAAAGTTGCGCATGGATGAGAGCGACCGCCGGCGTAAGTTTAAACACGCCAACCCCATCTTCGATCACAAGCCCAGCAAGAAAGAACGTCGCCAGATACATCGCTTCAATGAAGTGAACAGTGAAAATTAACCCGTGCTTTCAGCCGTTTACGTTTAATAGGTAGTTCCCCTCCATGGCAAACCCAGATTCATTACAGCGCTTTACCTTCGACAACAGCCACGTACGCGGCGAACTAGTGGGTTTAAATCAGACCCTAAAAGACATCTTCGCCCGCCAGTCATATCCAGAGGCGGTGAATAACCTGCTGGGTGAGCTATTGGCGGCGGCGGCCCTGCTAAGTGCCACCGTAAAAATCGATGGCTTATTAACCCTACAGGTACAGAGCA
Organism: uncultured Bermanella sp.; assembly: GCA_913054445.1. GTDB lineage: Bacteria > Pseudomonadota > Gammaproteobacteria > Pseudomonadales > Oceanobacteraceae > Bermanella. The sequence goes on along the minus strand of CAJXIK010000007.1, from coordinate 5,627 downwards.
ACGGCCCGCTGCGTATCCTGCTGGCCGAAACCAGCCACGACGGCAAGCTTCGCGGCATCGCGCGCATGGATGCCGAGCAAGATATAGAGGATGGCCAACTATTAGGCACGGAAGGTCAGCTGGTCATCACCATCGACCCCACTAAGGGCCGTCGCTATCAGGGCATTGTGTCCCTAGAAGGGGATAACCTGGCCAAGTGCCTAGAGGGCTATTTCAAGCAGTCCGAACAGCTCGCCACCCGCTTGTGGTTAAGCTGTGAAGGGCAGGTGGCCGCCGGCTTCTTACTGCAAGAATTGCCCGCCCTAGGTGAGGTACAAGAAGAAATGGAGGTGGACGCAGACGCTTGGACGCGCCTGACATGCATCGCCGATACCGTGCGTGACGATGAGTTGTTACACCTCGACAACTCGCAGCTCTTGCACCGCCTCTATCACGAAGAGCCGCTGCGTTTGTTTGCCGATGAAGGTCTTAAATTCAGCTGTAGCTGCTCGAAGGCGCGCCTCAGTACCGCCCTCGATCAGATGGGTTATGAGCAGTGTCAGGAGATCATCGACGAACAACAAAAGATTCGTGCCGATTGCCAGTTTTGTGGACAGCATTACAGCTTCGATCAGGGCGATGTTAAGGGCCTATTTCCATTGGAATCGGCCAAGGCATCAGGGCAGTCGCATTAAAATAAGCACAGCATCACCTCACTTTCCCCGCCAGCTTGAAATGGTGCTGTTTCAGTTTGCGGACGCCGTTAATTCGTCCATGGAGGCTTCATGAAGCATCCATGCTTCAAAGACCCCAAACTGAATCAGCACCATTCCAAGCTCAAATTTTACAGCCTGCGATGCCTTCCAATAATCGCAGGAGAAAAAGCCGATTAACGACGCGCCCAGCGACTCTTCATCATCCTAAATAAGTCGCATTTATAGTAAATATTTCCCACATAAATACCGCGTATAGCCCTCGTGGCCACGGGGTTGCTTGTACTATTGTTTGTCAAAGTGGGCCAACTGTGCTTATTTTTAGGCTTGGGCTATTCGTCTCGTGGGCTTTTTCTGGCATAATCGCGCCCTAATTTTTTAATTCGCTTATGCCTTACCAGGCTAACGCGGTAATGTTTCAGTTGTTTGGCCACAAGCCAGGCACCATATAATGGATTGGCCAAACATGACCACCGTATACACCGACCTATCGTCTGCCCTATTGGTAGAAAAAGCCCTAGCAAATGGCGAAGGCCGCCTGCAAGACAATGGTGCTTTAGTTGTTGAAACCGGCAAGCGTACTGGCCGTTCGCCTCTAGATCGTTATATCGTGCAAGAACCAAGCACGAGCGACGGCATAGATTGGGGCAACGTAAACCGTCCATTCGACGCCGATAAATTCGATGCCTTGTGGGACCGTGTCGAAGCCTACCTCGATCAGCACGACAAGTTTGTCTCTAACGTACACGTGGGTGCCGATGCCAACCATTACCTGCCGGTTAAGATGACCACGCAGACGGCTTGGCAGAACCTATTTGGCCGCAACCTGTTTATCCGCCCAGACAGCTACAATAGCGCCGACAAGGCCGAGTGGCAGATCCTCAACGTGGCCAACTTCGTCTGCGAGCCCGAGCGTGACGGCACCCACTCTGACGGCGCGGTGATCATTAACTTCGCGGCCCGTAAAGTGCTATTAGCTGGCATGCGCTATGCCGGTGAAATGAAGAAAGCCATGTTCTCGGTACAAAATTTCTTGCTACCCGAAAAAGACGTGCTACCCATGCACTGTTCTGCCAACGTGGGCGAAGCGGGCGATACCTGCTTGTTCTTCGGCCTATCTGGCACCGGTAAGACAACCTTATCTGCCGACCAAAGCCGTTACCTAATTGGTGACGACGAACACGGTTGGGGCAAGGGCACCGTATTTAACATCGAAGGCGGTTGCTACGCGAAGACCATCGACCTTTCGCAAAAGAACGAGCCGGTGATCTGGGATGCCATTAAGTTTGGTGCCATCGTCGAAAACGTGGTGATGGATGCCGCCAGCCGCAAGGCCGACTACTGTGATGTGAGTCTCACCGAAAACGGTCGCTGTGCTTACCCTCTAGAGCACATCGAGAAGCGTGTGCTGGAAAACCAGGCCGGTGAGCCGAAGGCGGTTATCTTCCTTACATGCGATATGACAGGTGTCTTACCGCCGGTTTCTATCCTTAGCAAAGAACAAGCCGCCTACCACTTCTTGAGTGGTTACACGGCCTTGGTTGGCTCTACCGAGATGGGCGGTTCTAAGGGGCTTAAGTCTACTTTCTCCACCTGTTTTGGTGCCCCTTTCTTCCCGCGCCCAGCGGGCGAATACGCCGAGTTGCTGATGAAGCGCGTCACCGAGTTTGATTCTCAGGTTTACCTCGTGAACACAGGCTGGACCGGCGGCCCGAACGGCGCTGGCGGCAAGCGTTTCTCTATCCCCACCACCCGTGCGGTGGTGGCGGCGGTGCAGTCTGGTGCGTTACGCGATTGCGCCACCGAAACCACCTCGGTATTTGGCTTGCAGGTGCCTAAGGCAGTTGAGGGCGTGGACGCGAATCTGCTTAACCCGCGCAACGCTTGGCAAGATACCGCTAAGTTTGACGAAGTGGCGGCCGGTTTGGCCCAGCAGTTTGTGACGAACTTCGAGAAATACGATGTCTCCGCTGCCATTCGCGCGGTGGCCCCTAAAGCCTAATTTTTAAACGTTACGCTTTAACATAAAAAAACCCGAGCCTGCTCGGGTTTTTTTATGGCTATGGAAACCTGCACTCGAACTTAGACTGCTCTATAATCCTTGCGCCGCATGGTTAACTCGGCATTCACATAGCCATCAATACATATTTAAAATGAGTCGCCCATGGATCGTATTGCTCAAATTATCGCCCAAGAATTAAACGTACAGGTCAAGCAGGTAACCGCCACGGTTGCCTTGTTGGATGAAGGGGCCTCGGTGCCGTTTATCGCGCGCTACCGTAAGGAAGTAACTGGCGAGTTGGACGACGGTCAACTCAGAACCCTAGAGGAGCGCCTGCGCTACCTGCGCGAGATGGAACTGCGGCGTGCCGCCATCCTCAAGAACATCGACGAGCAGGGCAAGTTAAGCGCAGCCCTCAAGGCCGATATTCTCAAGGCCGACACTAAGAATCGCCTAGAAGACCTATACCTGCCCTACAAACAGAAGCGTCGCACTAAGGGCCAAATCGCCATAGAGGCGGGTCTCGAACCGCTCGCCGATGCCTTGTTGAGCGACCCCACGCTAGACCCTCAACAACACGGTCTCAGCTTTATCGATGGCGAGCGCGGCATCGCCGATATTAAGGCGGCGCTCGATGGCGCAAAGTTTATTCTCATGGAACGCTTCGCGCAAAGCGCCGACCTGTTGCTGCAACTGCGAACCTTCCTGTGGAACGAAGGCGTCTTAAGTGTGCGCGTCATGACCGGCAAGGAAGCCGAGGGCGCTAAATTTCAGGATTACTTTAATCACGATGAGCCCTTAAAAAAGGTGCCCAGTCACCGTGCCCTAGCCATCTTGCGGGGCCGTAACGAAGGCATACTGGCTGCCAGTTTAATCGTCGGCGACGCCAATGACCGCTTGGCTGCCAGCCCCTGTGAGGCCATGGTGGCGGGCTTCTATGGTATAGAGCAACAAGGCCGCGCCGGTGACCGGTGGTTGGCCGAGGTGGTGAAGTGGACATGGCGGGTAAAGCTGCTCACCCACCTAGAGACCGAACTCATCGGCAGGGTGCGTGACAGCGCCGAAGACGAGGCCATCAATGTGTTTGCCACCAACCTTAAAGACCTGTTGTTGGCGGCTCCGGCCGGTCACAAGGCCACCATAGGGTTAGACCCAGGGCTGCGCACGGGGGTGAAGGTGGTGGCGCTGGATGGCACAGGTAAAGTACTGGATCACGGGGTGATATATCCGACTCCGCCCAAGAATCAGGTGGCGCAAAGTAAGGCCATCCTCAAGGCTTTGTGTCTTAAATACGACGTGAGCCTCATCGCCATCGGCAACGGCACCGGCAGCCGCGAGACCGACAAGATAGTGGGGGACTTGTTAAAAGAAAACCCCGAGCTTAAAAAGGTACAGAAGATCATCGTCAGCGAGGCTGGAGCCTCCGTGTACAGCGCCTCCGAATTGGCCGCCCAGGAGTTCCCTGAGTTAGACGTGACCATACGGGGTGCCATCTCCATCGCCCGCCGCCTGCAAGACCCGCTGGCCGAGCTGGTGAAAATAGAACCCAAGGCCATCGGCGTGGGTCAGTATCAGCACGACGTGAGCCAGCCCGCGCTCGCGCGTTCTTTGGGTGCGGTGGTGGAAGATTGTGTGAACGCCGTGGGGGTCGATTTGAACACCGCCTCGGTGCCGCTGCTCACTAAAGTCTCTGGCCTCAACGGCACCATCGCCGCCAATATTGTGAGCTACCGTGAAGAAAACGGGGTCTATAAAAGTCGCGCCGAATTGAAGAAGGTGCCGCGCCTAGGTGCCAAGACCTTCGAGCAGGCCGCCGGTTTCTTAAAGATTAGCAACGCTAAGAATCCGCTGGATGCGAGTTCGGTTCACCCAGAATCGTATGGCGTGGTGAAGCAAATCTGTGCCCATGCCAAGCGCGATGTGAAGTCCATCATGGGCGACAGCGCCTTCCTCAAGGCGGTGAGCGCCCGCGAATTTGTCAGCGAAGGCGTGGGCCTATTAACCGTGCAAGACATCTTGCATGAGCTGGAGAAGCCCGGCCGCGATCCGCGCCCCGAGTTTGTCAGCGCGCAATTTAAAGAGGGTGTCGATGAAATTAAGGACTTACGAGACGACATGGTGCTACAAGGAGTCGCCACCAATGTGGCCGCCTTTGGTGCCTTCATCGACATCGGCGTGCATCAGGATGGGCTAGTGCACATCAGCATGATGAGCGATAAGTTCATCGACGATCCGCGCCAAGTGGTGAAGGCCGGTGATGTGGTGACGGTCAAGGTTATGGAGGTGGATGCCCAACGCAAGCGCATTGCTTTGTCCATGCGCATGAGCGATAACGCCGCCGATTATCAGGCAGATAAGGCCACCCCACGAGGAGAGCGTAAATCCAAGGGGCGTGCACCGCAACGTACCCACAGCGCGCCCCCCGCCAGCGAAACCAATGGTGGGGGCATGGCCGCCCTGTTTGCGCAGGCGCAGAAGAAAAAGAGCAAGCGCCTCTAAGGTTAGGGCTATCGCCTTAAAATTAAGGCCGCACCACCTCACTTTCTCCGCCAGCCCGGAATGGTGATAGTTCAGTTTGCGGCCGCTGCGAGCCGTCCTTGGGCGCTTCCTTAAAACATCCATGTTTTAAAGACCCCAAACTGAACTATCACCATCCCAAGCTCAAGCCTTGCAGTCTGCGATGCCTGCAATCATTGAAGCTTGCGGCTAAGTGGGCTTAAACCCAGCTTGGATCAGGCGAATTCCACAGCTGAGCCCTGTGTTTATTTTAATATGAAGAGCTCAGCGAACAGTTTGTTGCCCGAGCATTTCTGTTGGGTCAGGCAATAAAGCGCAGCAACACGTGCCAATTATTGCCACAGTAAAAAGCATTGTTGCAACGAGGTGCTTTTTCCCCTCCTTTAAGCTGGCTATAATGCGCAGCAAATAACCCT